>JAOUCV010000019.1 GCA_029859555.1 Gammaproteobacteria bacterium | reverse complement strand
TGAGGATGATGTCGCAACCCGTGCATTGATGGCGAGTACCCTGGAGAAGGCCGGCTGGACAGTATCGGAGGCCGGTAACGGCCAGCAGGCACTGGATATGTTGCCGGATGTCCAGCCGCATCTGATTTTGCTGGACTTGATGATGCCGGTGATGGACGGTTTTGGTTTTCTTGCAGCGATGCGTGCCAAACCGGAGTGGCAGCATATTCCTGTCATCGTGATTACCGCCAAGGATCTTACTGCTGAAGATCGTGGCAGGCTGGCTGGCAATGTCGAGGAAGTATTTGAGAAGAATTCCTGTACCCGCGAGCAGTTGTTGAAAAATGTGCGTGCTGCGGTTGCCTCGTGCAGTATACGTACGGGTACTTCGGACCCATAGGGGTACCTGTCCTGCGCCGTGCTGTCGAATATTTATATTAATTTCAGGGAAAATCCGTGAGCAAAATACTACTGGTTGAAGACAATGAAATGAATCGTGACATGCTGTCGCGCAGACTGGAGCGCAAGGGTTACGAGGTGGTCATTGCCGTTGACGGGCAGGCCGGCGTTGATATGGCTTCCAGCGCCAGTCCGGACCTCATCCTGATGGACCTCAGTCTGCCGGTTATGGATGGCTGGGAAGCGACACGTCGTATCAAGGCCGATGCCGCTACGCAGAATATTCCGGTGATCGCGCTGACCGCGCATGCCATGGCGGGTGATGAACAAAAGGCGCGTGAGGCCGGTTGTGATGACTATGATACCAAGCCTGTAGAACTCAACCGTTTGCTTGGTAAGATCGATAAACTACTATAGGAGAGGATCGCAGCCACGATTTATATTCGACAGGGTGGTGGATGTGATCCATCCTTCAGTAATAGACGTAACCGGGGATATTAGATGAGAGAAAAAATGAAAATACCAGGACTGATGTTTATGCTGTTGTTCATGTCTCTCGCGGTTAATACTGCGATGGCCATGGATGCGCAGGAAGGCGAAGCCAGTTATTACGCGGATACACTGGACGGGAACAAGACTGCCAGCGGTGCTGTTTATGACAAGGATGCCTTAACGGCTGCACATCGAACCTTGCCGTTCGGAACTCGGGTGAAAGTAACCTATTTAAAGACGGGAAACTCGGTGGAAGTCGTTATCAATGACCGCGGCCCGCGTGCGAAAAGCCGGATAATAGATCTTTCCGGCGCTGCCGCCAGCAAGGTCGGCATGATTGATGATGGTCATGGCAAGGTAAAGCTGGAAGTTCTCGAATAGAGATAATAATGCCTGGCTCCTGTAGCAGAGGGTCTCGTGTGTGATTACGGTGCTGAATAGGAAACCGCGGTAATAACGTATTCGCGCTTGCCTGCGGGTGTTTCTACCTGCACCTCGTCATCCAGGGTCTTCTTCAGCAGGGCCATGGCCATGGGTGAATCCATGCTGATCCAGCCGCTGGCCGGGTCGAATTCGTCTGCGCCAACAATGCGGTAAACCTTTTCCTCTGCATTCTCGTCTTCCAGTGTGACCCATGCGCCAAAGAAAACCTTTGCCGGGTCAGAGGGTGGGGCCGAAACTACCTTCAGATCTGGCAGGCGTTTTTGCAAATAGCGGATGCGGCGATCAATCTCACGCAGTTCTTTCTTGCGGTAAATATATTCAGCGTTCTCGGATCGGTCACCTTCAGCGGCTGCTGCAGTGAGTGCCCTGGTAACGCCGGCACGACGTTTCCAGAGTGCCTTCAATTCGGCAGCAAGTGCCTGGTAGCCATCCCGGGTGATGTAGGGAGAGGATGGCGGGGAGGGTGGTCGATAGCGTCCCATGGTCTAAGCGAAAAAAAACCCCGCCACATGGACGGGGTTTTTTTATTCGTGCAGATTCTCTGCCCTGTTATTGCCCTATAACGTTGACAGCCTGCAAACCTTTCGGTCCCTGCTCAACATCAAAGTTTACTGTTTGGCCTTCAGCCAGCGTTTTGAATCCGTCACCACTGATTGCAGAAAAATGTACGAATACATCTTCACCACCATCGGCAGGGGCGATAAAACCAAACCCTTTGGATTCATTGAACCATTTAACAGTACCTGTAGCCATGTAACACCTCTTGATTAAATATAAACGTATTCAATTGCAGATTAAGCAAGGAGAAAAACAGGAGTCTTTGGTGAGAATCTTCTGAGTGACCTTTAACAATTCGCAATCGTTCTGTTGAATCGAAACAGCAGGTAATTGTTCTGCTGCTAGGATTACCAAATGGATAATACAACAGATAAAATAAAAAAACCTTATATCAGGCAAACTTTTAGCAATAAACGCAGGTTTTTTTATCTAATTAGCACATTTATAACCTATTGAATATATTGAAATAATAATCATTCCGGCAGGTGTGCTGTGACGGCTTCACGCTGCTGCTCAATATGGGTGCAAATTCAGAAAACAAGTCGCTCCCAGGTCCAGTACAGGCCGGTGACGGCAATTGCCAGTGAACATGGTATCTCGATCACGTTCCGGTACCAGGGTTTGTTACGGAACCATAAGCCGATGGCAGCAAAGGCCAGCAGGATGACCATAAGCTGCCCCAATTCCACGCCGACGTTAAAACTGATCAGTGCGGTAAGAAAGGCGTCGGCCGGCATCCCGAAATCAGACAGCACGCTCGCAAAACCCATGCCGTGCAATAAACCAAAACAGAACACAATCACCAGGCGGCTTTTATGCAGCGAGTGTGCGGTTATATTTTCAATGCCGATGTAGGCGATCGACAGGGCAATCAGCGGTTCAACGATATTCGCCGGCAGGCTGATCATGCCCGCTATCGACAGTCCGAGCGTCAATGTGTGGGCAACCGTAAACATGGTGACCTGCCAGAGCAGCGGACGCAGATGGATGCTGAGCAGGAAGATGCCAAGGATAAACAGGATGTGATCCAGCCCCCTGGGCAGGATATGTTCAAAGCCGAGTACGACGTAGGTCTTGATGACAGCGGAGACCGGCTGTTGTGTGAATACCTCGGTGAGCGAGAAGGGCTCGCTGTGTGCATCGTTACGCAGCCATTGCCAGTCCGACCAGTGCCACTTCTCGTTATCCGCATCGATCTGGCGTACGCGCACGGCGTTGTCGCCAAAGCGTTGCGGGTAGTACCACGTCATACTGCTGACTGAGCGGTCGACCTTGCCTTCAAGGTATATGATGCTGATGCGCGGTACCTTGGGATAGCCGGCTTCCGGAATATCAAGCCGGGTGACGGTCAGGGGGATGCGCTCCGTGTCGAAATCCAGTTCTACCAGGTCGGTGAATTGCGCCTCAAAGGGTTTGAACGCCATAGCCAGCCTGGCTGGCTCCATGACGCGCAACTCGTCGTACGCCGCTGCATTGGGGGCCTCCCGTGTGTCCTTGTAGCGGCTATTGATGCCGGTGAGCAGGGCCTCGATACTGGCGCGCACCTCGATGCGGTAGGTGCCGTCGGTATTGACGCTGATTTCCACCAGCGCCGGTTTGACCACGTCGGCCAGTGCCGGGTTGCCATGCAGGCAAACAAGCATCAGCAATAACCGCAGCATGCCAGGTCTCCGACGTGCGGAGACTGCTGGTCTGGAGCGGGTCTTGTAGTGGCGGGCGATGCAGTGCACGAATATTAGTTAAATTTTAAAGGCTAATATAGGGATTGCTATTGTGACCGTTTGCCGCAGTGTTTACTATAATCGGCAATCTTTTTGGGGCTGTCATGGTGCCCCGGGAGAGTTGGCAGCCATGGTAAACCATGCATCTTCCTAAACGAAAAGTATTTTAATTTAAACAAAAACAGCACAGGTGACTTATGCCTCCATTTGACCGACGTGAATTTCTGAAAATCATTGGCGCCAGCGCAGCCGCGACTGCCGGACTGGCTGCTTGCGGCAAGAACGAACCAGCTGCGCCGGAAACCCCTGCCGCGAGTGCGCCGGCAGCGGTTGCTGGCGGAATGCCGGAAGGTTTCTATGACCTGCCGATGCAGGGTTCAGCACGAATACTGCACATTACAGATGTCCATGGGCAGTTAAAGCCGGTGTACTTCCGCGAACCGAATGTCAATCTGGGTGTGGGTGATGCGTTTGGCAGGCCGCCGCACCTGGTAGGTAAAAAACTGCTGGAAGCGAACGATTTGTCGGATAACACGCCGGAATCGTACGCATACACCTACCTGAATTTCGACAAGGCCGCGCACACCTACGGCAGGACCGGCGGTTTTGCCTACATCAAGACCCTGCTTGAAAACTTGCGCGATCAGGCCGGCGGCAAGCAGAACACGCTGACTATTGACGGCGGCGACCTGTGGCAGGGTTCCGGTACCTCGTTATGGACCCGCGGTGTCGATATGGTTGAGGCGTCGAACCTGCTGGGGCTGGATGTGATGGTCGGGCACTGGGAATTTACCTACCGTGAAAATGAAGTGCTGAGCAACGTGGCACTGTTCAAGGGCGATTTCATTGGTCAGAACGTTCGCGTCAAGGAAGATGCCCTGTTTGGTGACGAGTATGCGGCGCTGACTGAAAAATATGACGGTCGTGGCCTCTATGATGAAGACACCGGCCATGCTTTCCGTCCCTATGTGATCAAGGAAGTTAACGGTCTGCGTATTGCCGTGGTGGGCCAGGCATTTCCACGTACGGCTAATGCCAATCCACAGGAATTCTTTCCGGACTGGTCTTTTGGCCTGCGCGAAGATGACATGATCGAACTGGTCAAGGATATTCGCGCAACGGAAAAACCGGATGCCGTGGTGCTGTTATCCCATAACGGTATGGATGTGGACATCAAGATGGCCGAGCGGGTGCCGGGATTGAATGCTGTATTTGGCGGTCATACGCATGACGGTGTTCCCAAGCCGCTGGAAGTCAAGAATGTCGAAGGGCATACCTGCCTGGTTACCAACGCCGGTTCCAATGGCAAGTATGTTGGCGTGATGGATTTTGAAAAGAAAGACGGCAAGCTGGAACTGAGCTACAAGATGTTGCCAGTCATTACCGGCTGGCTTGATGAGGACAAAGAGATGAGTGCCTACATCAACCAGATGCGCCAGACAAAGTACGATGACAAGATCATCGAGAGTCGTGCGCCGGACCGTTTTTACAACAAGAGTCGCCTTGGCAAAACCTACGAGGAAATTCTCGGCGAGAAACTCGCCATTGCAGATCGCCTGTTGTACCGCCGCGGTAACTTCATGGGTACCTGGGACCAGCTTTTATGTAATGCGCTGCGCTATGAATTTGGTGCCGATGTGTCGATGTCTGCCGGTGTACGCTGGGGAACCAGCACGCTTGAAGGTGACTGGATCACCATGGAAGATGTCATGACGCAGTGTTCTATCACTTACGGTGAGACATACGTTACCGAAATGAAGGGCAAGGACCTGAAGGCGATTTTTGAAGGGGTGGCTGATAACCTGTTTGATCCTGATCCATACCTGCAGTCCGGTGGTGACATGGTGCGTATTGGTGGTCTGGATTACACCATTGATCCTTCGAAGACACTGGGTGAACGTATTACCAATATCGTGCTGGATGACGGGCGTACGCTGGAGATGGAAGAAACCTATACCGTCGCTGGCTGGGCCTCGGTGAATCGCACCCCTGAAGGTCCGTTGATGTGGGACGTTGTTCGCAGCTATATCCTCGACAACAGGGGAGAAGATAATGTCCTGAAACTGCCGAAGATTAACTACCCGGTACTGGTGGGCGTGGCGAGTAATCCGGGTATTGCGGATTATGGGGGCACCATGTCCTGAGGTAGAGGCAACTGTTGTGAAGAAGGCCCCTTTCGAGGGGCTTTTTTTATGAAGGTTCTGAATTTGATCCCCGGCCCCTCGCTTCGCTCTCCCCAACCCTCTCGGCTTCGGCTTCCTGCGTCGCTCTAGCGCCTGCATCCCTGCAGGCGTCCCGGAGGGAGAGGGGGCAGGTAGGGGTAAGGTTTCGTAGGGTCACTACATAGATAAATCGTATAGGCAGTGAATAAACCTGTTACATATAAAAAGAACTTTCACTCTCCCTCCGGGAGAGGGTCAGGGAGAGGGGGCTTCAATTAGATGGCTGTGTATTTGCTCAAGTACAGTCTCGGTATTCCGCAGAATTTCATGGTTCCAGAACCGTATGACCTTATAACCGAAAGATTCGAGAAATATCGTTCTTTTTGTATCTGAATCCAGCTGTTCCAGGTGTTGTCTGCCATCAGCCTCGACTATCAGTCTCGCCTCCAGGCACACGAAATCAACAATATAGGGCTCAATGACGACCTGACGCCTGAACTTGTAACCTGCCATTCGATGCGCACGTAAATATTTCCACAACATTCGTTCAGCATCGGTAGATTGTTGGCGCAATTTTTTTGCCAAAGAATCCATTCTTTATCCCCGGCCCCTCGCTTCGCTCTCCCCAGTCCTCACCTGGAGAGAGAGGAGGTAGTCGGCCCCGAATCTTAGCAATGGGTATGCGAGATTTCATTGGGGGTATTCACGTACACGAAGAATCCATATTATCTGACCAATACATCCTCTCTCCCTCCGGGACGCCGACATGGATGTCGGTGGTAGAGCACCAACAGTAGGCGCTTTAGGCGACGCATGGAGCAGTTGCCGAGAGGGCCAGGGAGAGGGGCCTGGATTGGAGAAAGACTGATCAAAAAAGGCTGGCAGAGCACCTGATCTTTGCCCATAATTGGTCGCCTTCTTCAGGAGGTGACATCCAATATGTGGTTCAAAAATCTTCAGCTGTACCGTCTGGGCCAACCGTTTGATTTGACACCGGAAGCGTTCGAGGAACGCCTGCGTGCCGACGAATTCAAGGGCTGTAACAGCATGGATATGCTGACTTATGGCTGGACAGCGCCGCTGGGACGTCATGGCCAGCAACTGATTCATGCCGCCAACGGCTACATCATGATCTGTGCCCGCAAGGAAGAGAAAATTATTCCCTCAGGCGTTGTAAAACAGCTGCTGGATGACAAGGTCGCCGGCATCGAGATGGCAGAGGCGCGTGAGCTCTACCGTCGTGAAAAGATGCGCATGAAAGAAGAAATTATCGTCGACCTGCTGCCGCGTGCCCTGACACGCATCACGAACCAGTTTGCCTATATAGACGTGCGCAATAACCTGCTGATTGTGGACAGTGCCTCTCCGGCAAAAGCCGAAGCCCTGATTAGCCAGCTGCGCAATACACTGGGGCGTTTCCCGGCAACGCCGGTGAAAACAAAGCAGTCGCTGTCAGCCCGTATGACACGCTGGTTGAACGGCGATTCCCTGCCGCGAGACTATGTGCTGGGTGGTGATTGCGAGTTAAAACACCCGGATCCGGAAGGTGGCGTGATCAGTTGTAAGCACCAGGACCTGGAAGCGGGTGAAGTCCGTAACCATATAAAAAACGGCAAGTTTGCAGTCAAGCTGGCGCTGCAGTGGAATGAGCGCCTGGCGTTTGTACTGCATGAGGATATGTCCATCAAGCGGCTGCGTTTTGAAGACATTATCAAGGAAGCCGAAAGCGAGGCCGAGGCTGATGATGCCGTGAGCCGATTCGACCTGGATTTTTCCCTGATGGCGCTGGAACTGGCCGCGTTCCTGCCGAACCTGCTGGAGGTGCTGGGTGGTGAAGACCTTCCGGAGGATGCGCCGGCGAAGCCGCTGGCAGCAGCAGTTGCCGATCAGCCAGCTGAAAGTGGTGAGCCGCTGGCTGCCGAAGCCGTGCCTGCCTAGACAGTCTGTTGGCCACGCTTCACCCGCAACTTGAAAATGATTGCCTGGTCCTTGGCAAGCTGGAACTGTGTCATGTGTTGCTGATGCGGGATGCCAATTACCCCTGGTGCATCCTGGTGCCTGATCGTGAAGACATCACGGAAATACATCACCTTAACGAGGCAGACCAGCTGCAGTTGATGCACGAGTCAGTGAGACTGTCGCATGCACTGGAATCGGTATTTTCTCCTGACAAACTCAACATCGCATCGCTCGGAAATGTCGTGCCGCAATGTCATGTCCATCATGTCGTTCGCTATCACTCTGATGTCGCGTGGCCGGCGCCGGTTTGGGGCAGGGTGCCTGCAAGGGAATATACAAGCGAGGCGCTGGCCGAGGTTGCAGCTTCAATCAAACAGGCGTTGTCGTTGTAATTGCCGATCACCCGGTTTCCTGCAGACAAAAAAAACAGCGACCAGAAGTCGCTGTTGGAAAAGTGTAAGGTTGTAACGTCTTCTTTGGTGATGCTTTTAACCGACTCGTTCAGCACGAACCTGCTGCTTGGTCATACGCGCGAGAACTTCAAATGATGATGTGCGTTCCGTGTCATATGAAACGAGCATCAGGTGCGGTCGTTTTTCATTGAAGTGTGCGTGCAACACTCCCCTGGTGGCGGTAATGGCTTTTTCGATGGTGCGGCGGGTATTTTCACCGAGGTAATTGTCAATATGCATAACCATGTCTGTTTTGTGCATGCTGTTTACTCCTCCAACTCTGGTTGTAATCATCTCTGGCGAGGTCTTCTTCTGGAGTCTTTTCACATCCTGTCGTGCAGACTCCAGTGGCTTGAACGTTAGATAATTACCACACAAAAGTCAATGAATTAATTTATAACCCTATGTAATTTATTAATAAAATACTTAAATACCACATTTTGTATATAGTTATTAATACCATACAAGATGTAGGTTTAATCAGCAGGCGAATATCTGCTGTCCGGGTTTCACGGGGGAATTGCCAGGGGAGATTATTTGCTCAGGCAGTGGCCGAACGCGACGAACGCTTGCGTTCATGCTCCAGCAGCAGCTTTTTGCGCAGCCGGATATGGTTGGGTGTGACCTCAACCAGTTCATCGTCGTCGATAAATTCCAGGGCCTGTTCGAGACTCATACGGATCGGTGGAGACAGCACAATGTTTTCATCAGTACCGGCTGCACGGACATTGGTCAATTGCTTGCCTTTTAACGGGTTGACGACCAGGTCGTTGTTACGCGAGTGAATGCCGATCAGGCTGCCTTCGTACACTTCTTCGCCATGACCAATAAACAAACGACCGCGTTCCTGCAAATTAAAAAGGGCATAGCCAAGTGCCTTGCCTGAACCGTTGGCAATCAGTACGCCGTTAATGCGTTGTCCGTAGTCGCCTGCCTTCATGGGACCATAGTGTGAAAATACACTGTAGATCAGTCCGGTTCCCTGGGTACCGGTAAGAAACTCGGTACGAAAACCGATCAGGCCGCGTGCCGGCATGAGGTAGTCGAGTCGTAAGCGCCCCTTGCCATCAGGAACCATGTCGGTGAGTTCGCCGCCACGCTCACCGAGTTTTTCCATGATGGTACCCTGGTGCTGGTCTTCTATATCAACGGTGACCTGTTCATAGGGTTCCTGTTGCTCGCCATCAATTTCACGAATGATGACTTCGGGTCTGGAAACACCCAGTTCGAATCCTTCGCGCCGCATGGTTTCAATCAGGATCGCCAGGTGCAGTTCGCCGCGACCCGAGACCTTGAATTTATCAGGATCCCCGGTCTCGTCAACGCGCAGCGCCACGTTGTGAATCAGTTCACGCTCAAGTCGTTCGCTGATGTTTCTCGAGGTGACGTATTTGCCGTCCTTGCCCGCAAAGGGTGAATTATTGACCTGAAAGGTCATGCTGACGGTTGGCTCGTCAACCGTCAGTGCCGGCAGAGCCTCGACATTGCCGGGATCACAGAGCGTATCCGAGATATTAAGTTTCTCAATACCGGTAAAAGCGATGATGTCACCGGCCTGTGCTTCATCAACCTCAATGCGATCCAGGCCCAGAAAACCATATACCAGGCCGAGCCGTGCATTGCGTTGTTTACCATCGCGGTCGACTAGCGAGATCGGCATGTTGGGCTTCAGCTTGCCGCGCTTGATGCGGCCGATGCCGATGACACCAACGTAACTGTTGTAGTCCAGCGTAATTACCTGCATCTGAAACGGTGCATCCAGATCGACTTGTGGAGGCGCAACGTGTTCCACAATCGCATCAAACAAGGCGGTCATGTCATCGCCAAGCTGGTCAGCTTCTACGCCGGCATAGCCCTGCAGTGCCGACGCATAGATGACCGGGAAGTCGAGCTGTTCATCGGTTGCTCCGAGGCGATCAAACAATTCAAACGTCTGGTCGAGTACCCAGTCAGGTCGTGAACCCGGGCGGTCAATCTTGTTGATAACGACAATCGGTTTCAAGCCGAGGTCGAATGCCTTCTGGGTGACAAAACGTGTTTGTGGCATCGGCCCTTCGACGGCATCAACCAGCAGCAATACGCTGTCCACCATCGACAGTACGCGTTCCACTTCGCCGCCGAAGTCGGCATGCCCGGGGGTGTCGACAATGTTGATGCGATAATCTTTCCAGCGGATAGCGGTGTTCTTCGATAGAATCGTGATGCCGCGTTCTTTTTCCAGCTCGTTGGAATCCATGACACGTTCCGGTGCAGCGGCCCGGTCACCGAGGGTGCCGGACTGGCTGAGAAGCTGGTCAACGAGGGTGGTTTTGCCATGGTCGACGTGCGCGATAATGGCGATATTTCGCAACTTACTGATCATAATGGTTTATTTATCCGCAATGGCGGGAAGGCCGTGAAAAGCCGGCAATTATACCGCTAACGCCGTTTGAAGCTATATATTCCGTCGTGGCAGCAGGCCGGGGCAGCACAGGGGACGCCAATATATGTTTGATAAGGATGAAATCAGCGTTATCAAGGCCCGCCTGTTGCAGATGCAGCAGGAGTTGCAGGGTCTGAAGGCAAGCGGTGACGAGGCGTCCGGGGTGGTGGAGCTTGACCAGACAGCGGTCGGCCGCTTGTCAAGGATGGATGCCATGCAAGGGCAGGCGATGTCACAGGAAGCCGGCCGTCGGCGGCAACTGCAGTTACAGAAGATAGCATCTGCGTTGCGGCGTATTGATAACGGTGATTACGGCTTTTGCCTGTCCTGTGATGAGCCGGTTGCAGCCGAACGCCTGGCGCTGGATCCTGCGGCAACCCTGTGTATTGGTTGTGCGCACAGAAATGAGCAATAGTTTTATCTTGCAGGCTTTGTCCTTTTCGACGAGAAGGTATTTTCCGGTACCGGAAATGCTATATTGGCACGGTATTGTTTATCAAAAGGTACGTATTAAAAATGAAATCACTGTTAGTTGTTGCGCACGGTAGTCGACGCGAGGAATCCAATGACGAGGTGCGTGATTTAACGGCGTGTCTTCGGGAACAAAGCGGTGATGCCTATGCGCAGGTTGAATGTGCCTTTCTGGAGCTGGCGGAGCCTTCGATACCGGACGGCATACGCAACGCAATTCTTGCCGGTGCAGAGCAGGTAACCGTAATGCCGTATTTTTTATCGGCGGGTCGACATGTGGTAAAAGATATTCCTGCCGAGATTGAGATTATCCGCCAGGAATCGCCGCAGGTGGATATAGTGCTGGCACCCTACCTGGGGGCAGCACCCGGATTGACGGGCATTTTACTCAAGCAGGCATTACAGGGCCAGGTTTAGGCGAGGTTGGCCGTCTTTAGCCGGTCGCACGCGCCCATACTGCATATACCGGATCAGAAAACGCCTGTTGGCGTGCATATTTGTCATCTTCAGGTCGGGGGCGTCCGCGTGCCGTCTCTGTCTCGATGTCGGTAAAGTTTCCGGCTGAACGGAAGTATTCCTGTACCAGCGCCAGCCTTTCAAACGGGTGTAGCGCGGTCCACAGTTCTATTACCTTGGTGGGAAACCAGCGGTCGGTAAAGGTGATGATGGCCGGCGCGCCGGGTTTTAGTACACGCCCGAGTTCGCGAAACACTGCCAGCGGCTCAGTCAGATACTCGACAGATGCGCTGCAGATAACGGCATCAAATTGCCGGTCATCAAATGGCAGGCTTGTTTGCAGGTTAATGTCCTGTATTACCTTGCTGGAGAGTCGCGGGTTCCTGGCCAGTTCGTCGGCGTTCATTCCCAGGCCGGTAACGTTAAGGTCGGTGACCGATTCAGGAATATGAGAGACCCAGCTGCTCATCAGGTCGAGTACCTGCATGCCGGGTTGAAGAAATCGGCCATGGATTTCGCTGACCTGATCAATGGCGGTACGATCGAGATGCTGGACCAGTCGTGCTGTTTCATAGAACAGGCTGTCTTCACGATCATCCATGCGGTTAAAGCTGCCATCTGACATGAAGCCTGTCTCGTCGGGCGGGTAGAGGGCTTCCAGGCCGATGCCGGCATTCAATGCATCCATAAGCACCTCGGTGCAACGACCGCCATGTTCCAGCCCGGCACCGAGATCGTTAACAATACGTGCAGAGACCGTAACCGGAGAACGCGACAGCGGATGGTTCAGGTCAATGGTTACGCTGTGCTCATCCAGCTCTGTAATTCGTAGCGGTTGCATATTGCCGTCAAAGATACCGGCGGTTCCGGCTGCGATAAGGCGCGGGTAATGCCGGCCACCTTGTATCCCGATCGCGGGTCCGTGCTTGCGATGCAATTTCAGGTCTTTGCGGTTGACTGTATGCAGGTGGTCCTGTGACCAGCGTGGTACCAGTTCACCGGGCGGAAATGTTTCGCTGACCCAGTTGCCGCCACTGTCCGGTAGTTTTAACGACAGACTGCCGGGAAATATGTCGCGCCAGAAACTGATTTTTTCGAAATACTCACGATTATGGTGACGACGGCCGTCGATTTCCCACTCAATAAGTAGTTCGATTGCAGCTTGTTGTGAACGGGTATCCATGGTGTCGCTACCGGGTTGTGAGCTGTCAATATTACCCAAGAACTGAAGTTATTCCGAATCTCCGCCCGATGGGTGAATGTCTGTGAATTTCAGTCTTGTCACCAGCCGCCATGTGACCGGGGTCTCAATCTCTTGTGTATATGTGGAAATCTGTGACGAAAATCCGTACCGGGCGTGTTTCTGTTCACGGATATCCTGTGGCTGGCTACATAAGATGGAACCATCGAAACAACAGATAGTAACGGAGAAAGACATGCACAAGCTGATTATTGGACTGATGGTGATTTTCTTTCTGGGTGACCCCGGTCTGCAAACGCTGGCGTGGCTTGGCGAAATAAAGCTGTATATCGTTGCTGCGGCCATCGCGCTTGTATCCATACCCTTTGTGACCTCTCAGCTCGACGGGTGACCCCGGCACACTGGCAGCCCGACACTGCCCGTGTATACACCCTGCGGCGGCCTTCGGGTCGCCGTTTTTGTTTGTGCAAAAGCTCAGAAAGTGGCCTGATTATACTGTGCACAAGAAGGAAAATTTATGAACTTTCCCTGACGAGGAACGGATTTTATGCCGTCCCGGGCTAGCCAGTGCGGCCCTGCAAGATACAGCAGGTGAGTCGCATTAAGTAACAGATATGATGGAGGGCTAACTGGTGTGATAGTCTTTACTGACGCTGCTGCCACTGGATTTCTGGTTCGGTGAGCGGCTTATTATTACTAATCAGGAAGAACTACAAAACGACATGAAATATCTATCTCATTCGCTGGTTATTATCTTTGCTGCAGTACTTGCCTGGTCACCTCAAATCCGTGCTGAGCAGGGGGGTCCCGGGACTGGCGAGATGAGCGATACCGAACTGGATGCACGTTTAAAGTTCATCGGAAACCGTATTGCCAGTCAAAGACCCGCTGCCAGGAACTGGCAATATGGCTGGACCGGTTTTCATGCGGCCAGCGCTGCGGGACAGGCACTTCTTGCAGTGGATGCGGATGATAGTGATGATGAAATCAACTACCTTGTGGGTGCGGCGAAATCGGCCGGTGCGCTGGCGCAGATGATGATCAAGCCGTTGCCGGTGGTTCAAGGTGCCATCGGATTTCACGACATGCCATCCCGGACCCGCGAAGAGCGGATTGCCAAACTCTCACAGGGAGAATCACTGCTGCGTCTGGGTGCTGAACGTGCTTCTAGCCGCACAGGCTGGAAACGTCACCTTATAGGTATCGGGGCCAATCTTTTAGGGGGCGGCATAATAGCTGCCTTCGGTGACGGTGGTGATGCTATTACGTCAACCCTGGTAGGAATAACGGTAGCTGAAGTCAATATCTGGACAGAGCCGTCACGTGCTGTTAATGACCTGGAGGACTATCAGAACAAGCGGTGGTCGAACGGTCAAAAGAGCCGGGTCAATTGGCAGATTATCCCCGCACACAACCGCCTGATGGTGAAGGTCACGTTTTAAAGTTGTAATTACAATAGTGGCCTGTCGGTCTTTAGTGCAAAAAAGCCCGGCGCAGTGGCCGGGCAATCATTGGTTGATCATCACCAGGGGCGTTTTCAATCAGGTCGGCATTCGCTGACTTCCCGTGATCGGATTATGGCCTGGATTAAGTCGTGGATGCAGGCCCAGCTGTTACCTTTACCGGACCAGACCCGTTCGAAGTGATCAAGATCCTCGTCAATTAGTAATCGCACTGCCGTGACATGGCCGGCTGTCCAGGGTACACCTGTGCGATAGACATTCATGAGTTTCCAGGCATCTTCTGTAGTCATCTTTCAGTTCCGTATTAATGCTGTTACAGGGACATTGCCGTAGCTGCAGGAGCCCTAACAGACAAAGAAGTAGCACAAAAAGGCAGTTATCTTATCGGCACCAGTTCAGCATGCTTTACGATCAGGGTTGTATTGCGGCGGGAACAGTGTCGCGACAAAGATCAGTAAACGAGATTGTATGGATATCCACTATCCTCAAGTTTCTGACCGGGTATTGCTGAGGAGGGATATTCAGGCGCTGAGTGAGACTCGGCAACCATCGATCCTTTTGAGACCTTCACGGTACGCTCCTGTGAGGTAAAGCTATATCACTGATATTCAGTTTTATTGATTAAGGTCATTTATCACTGCGGCCTCTGGTATTAGTTTTCGGAAGTGCTAATCAAGCCACAACGAGGCAGATCCAGCGATGAAGCGCAGACTTTTTCTGAAGAGCCTCGCTGAAGCCTCGCTGACAACAGCCGCGGTTATCCAATCTGGATAAGCTGTTGCGGATCTGGACCGCCTGGAACAAGAGATCCAGAAAGAAGGTCGTCGTCTTTAGATTATCCCTCGCATCCTGATGGCAGTCGTATGTCCGTAGTTACCCCGAACTCGGACGTAGGGACTGATTCTATATAAGTTTTCTCTAAAGGACCGGAGACGACCCTTTTAAGACCTACAATATTATT
>JAOUCV010000018.1 GCA_029859555.1 Gammaproteobacteria bacterium | reverse complement strand
CTGTTGTTTTTCCGGATACCGGTCACTGGCGAAAACAGTACCTGTTTTCGGCTGCTGGAAGGGCTGTTGTTGTATTTCCTCGCAGCTGGAATTGCACTCGGCATCGAGAACAAGTCTGCCGGCAATATTTTTCCACAAGACCGCAAACCTCATGCCGTGACCTTGTGCCCGTTTGTGATCTTCGCACTGCCCGGCCTTATCTACCAGGTTGCGTTAAAGCACCAGTTTGCCGGTGCACGGCGCCATGCCAGCTGATTCTGCCTTGCTTTATCCCTGATTCGGGCCTGGTAGCAGACTTATTTCTCAATCGCCGCGATTCAGGCTTGAATTACCGCACCGCACTCGATACACTCCTCGGCCGTTGATGCGGGGTGGAGCAGTCTGGCAGCTCGTCGGGCTCATAACCCGAAGGTCGTAGGTTCAAATCCTACCCCCGCTACCATTTATTTGTACTTCGAATCGGTAGGCTATGCTCCAGCCTCAGGCCCGGCCCTGTCTTTAGCTGCTTCGATGGAAATACCCGGTCGGTTTTCACCGTACCGGTTCGCCAAAAAGCTCGCTTGAAACCGTCATCCAGGCGTCGTTCAATTCACAAATGCGATATCTCTGCTGGCATCGTTCTGACCTGTAAAGTCTTCTATACAGTGTCTGCATCACTTGTTTGCCGCGTCCGCGCCCGAGTTAATAGCGAATTTGCTGTTCTGACGCGGGGCAGGGTCGGTTGAGGGTGTCAGTTATATTTACATTAGCGCCAGTTGTTCATTTCTTGAATATATGCATCTAACTGTAATATATAGGTAAATATTTTATTCGGAATGTTTCTTGCAGTTTTTTTAGTGACTAGGTTGATCATATGGGTTTGTTTGTATGATGTTCAGGCGATTCATGGCGGGACTGGTATGGCTGTTACTGCTGATTGCAGTACCTGCGAGTGCGCTGGTGCCGCAGCCGGCTGACCTGCGTGACGAGGCGATTCGCTACAAGAACGGCGAGGGCGTTTCGCAGGATTACGGGCGTGCCTATGAGTTGTACTGCCTGGCGGCATTACAGGGTGATGGCGAGGCGGCCTATCACCTGGGTGCAATGCATTTGAATGGCTGGGGACGGGCGCCCGATGATGCGCTCGCTGCGGGCTGGTTCAGTCATGCGGAAAAGCGCGGTGATGTCAGTGCCAGCCTGATACTTCAGCAACATCTTGACGGAATATCAGATGCCGGTGATCCAGCCTGTCCACTGGTGGCATCCACGCCGGATCGTGAAACGATCACGACCTGGGTGCACCTGATTGCGCCTTACTATGACTTGAACCCGGAGCTGGTGCTATCGCTGATCCAGGTCGAGTCCAATTTTGATGCGCGTGCAAAATCATCGAAAAATGCGCGTGGACTGATGCAGTTGATGCCGGCCACTGCGAAACGCTTCGGTGTCACTGATATCCACAATCCGCTGCAGAACCTTCAGGGCGGCATGGCCTACCTGCATTGGCTGGACGACCACTTTCGCGGCAATATCAAACTGATGCTTGCCGGCTATAATGCCGGTGAGCATGCAGTAAAAAAATACAAGGGAATTCCTCCCTACAAGGAAACCCGCCTGTATGTAAAGCGCATTGTGCATATCTACGCGGATTACATTCGTGCCCGCAGGGGTATCAGCAAGTCATCAACAAGCCATGCCAGCAAAAAGAGCAAGAAACAGGCCGCATGGCAGCAAGCCAGGGCACGTAACGAACGCGCCCTTACCCGTGGCTACATATCACCCTCCAGCATCAAGTAGCCGTCGTCGACCGGCTTCACCTGTCTGCTCCACCGCACAGCCCCGGTTTTGTAATGTGATTATTTGACAAAATCCGGCCGGAATATTCCATAGAGAATCAGCAGTCCTGCCCCTATGGTAATAATCATGGAGAAAGACTTTAACGGAGGATCTGTCACGATGAAGCGAATACTGACTTCGCTATTAATGTTTTCCGCAATGTCAGCGCCGGCTGTATTGCTGTTGGTGCTGCAACTTTCAAGCACGCTGGTAAGGGCAGATATGGGGAAAAACGGCTACCAGCAACAGCTGACTGAACCGATAAATCCGCAATTACAGCAGCAAGCCTGCTGCCATGCTCATGATGACGGATACCCCGGTGTGGTGCGGGTAAAAAATGATGGTTGCTGAATTAAACAGGGCCTGTTCGTCAAGCGGGCCGCTACCGGGATGGTTTTTCCTAGTAGGCGTGTGGCAGCTTTTCGTTGATGATGAGCCGCCTGCCATCAATGGTGATGTAGTTGCCGGTCGTCAGGTCTTTAAGGATGCGCGCCACCATTTCACGCGAAGCGCCAATATGATTGGCAATATCCTGTTGTGTCGGACGCTTGTTGATGACCATTATTCCATCTTCTTCCTGTGCCATGTCCAGCAGAATTTTGGCAACCCGGCCATAGACATCCATCAGTGCGAGGGACCTTACATTGTCGCTCAGTAAACGCACACGTCGTGTCAATTCACGGATGAGGTTTAGTGAGAGGTCGGTATTTTTCGCCAGTACCTTATGGAAATCTTCCTTGGCGATGACACCGATGGTTGATTTTTCGGTGGTGATGACAGAGGCCGAACGCGGCGCGTCGTCAAGCAGTGCGAGCTCGCCAAAATGGTCACCCGCAAACTGCGCGTTGATGATAATTTCCTTGCCTTCTTCGTTGCTCAGGAAGACCTTTACAGCGCCTTTGATGATGATGAAGAATGAGTTGGCTTCATCGCCTTCGTTGATGATGATGGTATTTTTCTGGAAGGACCGCGTCACCATGTGGTGTTCGAGGAGTTCCAGGTCATCCTTGCTTAGCCCGGAAAAAATGGCGACATCTTCCAGCATGGTAAATATCCCTGGTAATTTTGATTCAATGTTGGCCAGCTACCCTGCAGCTTGCAGGGTAGTCGAGTGGCAAGTGTGTCATTTTCCTGTGATTGGCTGCAAGGGATGTCTAAAACTGCTATTTTCAAGGTCCAGATGATGATTAATGTGTTTGAGTGTGCGAATCAGGAGAAGGTCATGACAAGTCATCGATATGTGTTAAATGCGGGGCTGTTTATGATGGTGGCCGTGTTGCTGGCAGTTACCTCGGTGTGTATGCCAGCGGCCGGTGCAGACATGCAGGCCGGCAAGTCGGCCTTCGTCTATCAGCCTCCACAGCGAGGCGCGCCCCAGGCGAGGGTAGGCGGGGGAACCCGGGGTACCGGCGGGGATATGCCGGAATTGCAGGTACTGGCGCCTGATCACGTTGGTCTGACGACGAAAGCACAACCAAGACTCTACTGGTATGCGCATTCTCCGGTGGCTGCACACATAGAATTTGCCATCATCGACGATGCGGCGATTGACCCGTTGCTGGAGGTAGAGACGGGTGCGGTCAAGGTTTCCGGGGTCCAGCACCTGGACCTGGCCGATCACAATATCACGCTGCAACCGGGGGTACCTTATCAGTGGTCAGTGGCGCTGATCATGGATGAAAACAGCCGCTCAACGGATGTCATCGCCAGCGGTGTGGTTGAGCGCATCGAGCCGGACAAGGCAGCCAGCAGTCGTATTGCAGGCAGCCATGGCAAGGACCTGGTTGCCGTCTATGCCAATGAGGGCCTTTGGTATGACGCACTGGAAGCTATATCTGTGATGATTGAAGCGGCTCCGGCGGATTCCGGGCTGGTCGACATCCGCGCATCCTTGCTGGATCAGGTGGGCCTGCAGGCAGTGGCAGAAAAATAATATCCGGATGGTCATGCCGCAGTGGTTTCACTGCTTCAGTCGGCACATTGACGTAGTTATACATGTGTGTAAAATACCGGCCACTCCGGTAAATGTGGGTGTCTGGAGTGCCCATATTGCCTGGCTGAGTCCCGAATGCGGGGTTTTTTGTTCCCGGACAGGAAGTTCGACGCAGTATTGTCAGGGTGAAATTCTATAAGTAGCTGAATTTCAGGAATAAATTTCGGAGTGAATGGAGTGGGCCTTTGGCCCATTTTTTGTTTCCGGAGTACAGAATGAAGCAGGATCCGTTACAACTGGGCGATATGCTGGAACCGGGTATTACCTCCATGGGGTACGAACTCGTGGGTGTTGAGTTCCAGACCGGTGGCAAGGGTGGCGGCCTGTTACGTATTTATATTGATAATGAAGCAGGTATTACCGCGGACGATTGCCAGAAAGTGAGTTACCAGGTGAGCGGGGTGCTGGATGTTGAAGACCCGATTCCCGGTCATTACACGCTGGAAATATCGTCACCGGGGCTTGACCGGATGCTGTTTCGCAAGCAGGACTTTGATCGTTTTGCCGGACAGCTGATTAAACTGCGGACCGCTTACCCGATAGAGGGGCAGCGCAAGTTCAAGGGTCGCCTGCTGGGGTTGCAAGGCGAAAACGTAGTATTCGAGCAGGATGATATGGAAATCAGTCTGCCATTTGACCAGATAGAGCAGGCACGGCTGGTGCCGGAATACTGAAGAGCAGTCGGAGGATTCAGGAATGGACAGTAAAGAGATACTGATGGTCGTGGACGCGGTATCCAATGAAAAGGGCATCGATAAGGGAGTGATTTTCGAGGCCATTGAAATTGCACTGGCGACCGCTACTCGCAAGAATGTCAGCGGTGATATCGACGCGCGCGTTGCGATTAATCGTGATTCCGGTGAGTACGAAACCTTTCGCCGCTGGCAGGTGGTGGATGAATCCCTGGCTGAAAACGCAGATGAATCCGATGAAGATGAAGGCGTGCTGGTGTTTGATGCGCCGGAACGTCAGTTCACACTGGCGGCAGCGCAGGAAATGGATCCTGAACTGAAGCATGGTGATTATATTGAGGAACCGATAGATTCAGTCGGTTTTGGTCGTATCGGCGCGCAAACTGCCAAGCAGGTTATAGTGCAGAAAGTACGTGAAGCAGAGCGTGCCATGGTCGTTGAAGCCTATCAGGGCCGTGTCGGCGAACTGGTAACCGGTATTGTAAAGCGCGTTGAGCGTGGCAATGTCTATCTTGACCTGGGCGGCAATGCCGAGGCGATTATCCTGCGTGAGGAGATGATCCCGCGGGAGGCCGTGCGCCCCGGCGACCGCTTGCGTGGTTATCTGCGCGAAGTCAGTGCCGAACAGCGCGGGCCGCAGTTGTTTGTCAGCCGTGTTGCTCCTGAATTTTTGCTGGAACTGTTCAAGCTGGAAGTCCCGGAAGTTGGTCAGGACCTTATTGATATTCTTGCGGCTGCCCGTGATCCTGGCTTGCGTGCCAAGATTGCCGTGAAGAGTAATGATCCCCGTATCGATCCGGTCGGTGCCTGTGTCGGTATGCGCGGATCGCGTGTGCAGACGGTTTCAACCGAACTGTCCGGTGAGCGTGTCGATATCATTCTCTGGGATGACAACCCGGCGCAGTTTGTAATCAACGCCATGTCGCCAGCCGAAGTCGCTTCCATCGTGGTGGAGGAAGATACCCATACCATGGATGTCGCTGTCGCCGAGGATCAGCTGTCACAGGCTATCGGTCGAGGCGGGCAAAACGTGCGCCTGGCGAGTCAGCTGACCGGCTGGACGCTGAATGTCATGGATGAATCACAGGCGGAAGAAAAGAGCGAGTCCGAGGCCAACGAGTTAAAGAGACTGTTTACCGAACAGCTCGATGTGGATGAGGAAATTTCCGTGATCCTGGTGCAGGAAGGTTTTTCCTCCATCGAGGAAATCGTGTATGTGCCGAACAGCGAACTACTTGCCATCGAGGAATTTGACGAGGACATCGTTGAAGAGCTGCGTGGCCGTGCACGCGATGTACTGTTAACACAAGCCATCATGAAAGAGGAAAACATCGGCGATGCGGAGCCGGCGGCTGACCTGCTGGAGATGGACGGTATGGACAAGGACCTGGCCTATGAACTGGCTGGTCGTGGTGTGATTACCATGGAAGATCTGGCAGAGCAGGCGGTTGACGAGTTGCTGGATATTGACGGCCTGGACAAGGAACGGGCGGGTGCCCTGATCATGACGGCCCGGGCCCCCTGGTTTGCTGAAGAAGCAGCCGACTGATTGCTGCTAGAGGAGTGACACAGTTAATGTCAGATGTAACGGTAAAACAGTTTGCTGAGGTGGTGGGCGTGCCCACCGACAGACTGCTGGTGCAGTTGGGTGAGGCTGGTCTCACTGTCAGCGATGAAAATGCAACCATCTCCGATACCGAGAAAACCCAGTTGCTGGATTTTCTGCGGCAAAGTCACGGCAAGCGTGGACCGCTGTCTGCGGGCGGCAATAACAAGATTACACTGAAGAGAAAAACCCAGACTGAACTGCGCTCCAAGGTGCCGGCAGGGCGTGGACCGGCTGGCCGTGGCACCGAGCGTGTTCGTCCTGAATCGAAGACAGTTACCGTTGAGGTTCGCAAGAAGCGCACCTATGTGAAACGCGCTGACCTGATGGCTGAAGAGCAGCAGCGGCTGGAAGAAGAAGCGGCGGAGCAGGCGCGTATCAAGGCTGAAGCCGATGCAATTGATGAGGCTGCCAACAAGAAACGGGAAGAAGCCAGGCAAAAGGTTGCCGAAGAGAAAGCTGCCGAAGAACAACGCCTGCAGGCCGAGCGCGAAGCAAGAGAAAAAGCTGCTGAGGAAAAACGCCAGCAGGCGCAGGCTACCGAAGAGGCGCGTGCCAGTGCGGCCAAGCAGGAAGATACCCGTAGCAAGAAAGCAGATACAGATCGCAAGACACGCAAGGCTGCCGACAACAAGGACACCAAGTACGGTCGCAAGCAGTTACATGTAACCGCCGGCAAGGGTGGCCGTCGCAAGAAGAAAGCGAAGCCATCGCGTCGTATCACTATTGAATCAACGGGCGAACATGGTTTTGAACGGCCGACCGCCGCGGTTGTGCAGGAAGTTGCCATTCCAGAGAACATCCTGGTTTCCGAGCTGGCACGCAAGATGTCTGTCAAGGCAGCCGAGATCATCAAGGTGTTGATGCAGATGGGCGTGATGGCTGCAATCAACCAGTCGCTTGACCAGGATACCGCGACACTGGTGGTCGAGGAGATGGGGCACATTGCGATACCGGCACAGGAAAATGCCCTTGAGGAAGAACTCAAGCAGCAGGTCCAGGAAGTATCGGGTGAACGTCTGCCACGCCCGCCGGTTGTAACCATCATGGGACATGTCGATCACGGCAAGACCTCGCTGCTGGATTATATCCGGCGCACCAGGGTTGCCGATGCAGAAGCAGGTGGTATTACCCAGCATATTGGCGCCTACCACGTGGAAACATCAAAAGGCATGATCAGTTTTCTCGATACTCCGGGACATGCTGCATTTACTGCCATGCGCGCGCGCGGCGCGGGCGTTACGGATATTGTCATCCTGGTGGTGGCAGCCGATGACGGCGTCAAGCCGCAAACCAAAGAAGCTGTCACGCATGCCAGGGCAGCGGGCGTGCCGCTGATTATTGCGGTCAACAAGGTAGACAAGCCGGAGGCCGACCAGGAACGCGTCAAGAATGAAATGGCGGCGCTGGAAGTTATTCCCGAGGACTGGGGTGGCGATATTATGTTTTTGCCGGTTTCTGCAAAGACCGGTGAAGGTGTCGATGAACTACTGGATGCCGTGTTGCTGCAGGCTGAACTTCTCGAACTCACCGCGGTACATGAGTGCCCGGCCAACGGTGTGGTAGTCGAATCCAGCCTCGACAAGGGGCGTGGTGCGGTTGCTACCATCCTGGTGCAAAACGGCGTACTGAAAAAAGGCGACCTGGTGCTGACAGGTTCCGAGTATGGCCGGGTGCGTGCCATGTTTGACGAAAATGGCAAGCAGGTTAGTGCGGCCGGTCCTTCCATTCCGGTGCAGGTACTGGGCCTGTCGGCTGTTCCAAATGCGGGCGATGAGGTGATAGTCGTTGCTGATGAGCGCAAGGCGCGTGAGTTGGCGCAGTTGCGACAGGAGAAATCACGTGACCAGCGTCTTGCTGTGCAGCAACAGGCGCGACTTGAAGATGTGTTTTCATCGGTGCGTGACGGCCAGGTTCCTGCGGTTAACATCGTGCTCAAGGCAGATGTACAGGGCAGTTCCGAGGCGTTGAGGGAAGCGCTCACCAGCCTCACAGCTGATGAATCCGATGTGAAGGTGAAGGTGATTTCCAGCGGTGTCGGTGGTATCAATGAGTCGGATGTCAATCTGGCAGCTGCTTCCAATGCGATTATCATCGGCTTCAATGTACGTGCCGATGGTTCTTCGAGGCGTATGATCGAGGAAAACGGCATAGAGCTGAAGTACTACAGCGTGATCTATAATGCGATCGATGATGTCAAGGCGGCCGCCAGCGGCTTGATGGCGCCGGAGACCCGCGAACAGATTATCGGTCTGGCCGAGGTGAAGGAAGTATTCCGCTCACGCAAGCTGGGTGATATTGCCGGTAGCATCGTTACCGAGGGCAGCGTGCGCCGTAACAGCCCGATTCGTGTGCTGCGCGATAATGTCGTGGTATTCGAAGGCGAGCTGGAGTCCCTGCGTCGTTTCAAGGATGACGTCAACGAGGTCAAGGCAGGTACTGAATGCGGTATCGGCGTGAAGAACTACAGTGTTGCAGCTGGTGACCAGATTGAAGTGTTCGAACGTGTTGAGGTGGCGCGCTCGCTGTAGGATTTCCCCGGTTTTTCGGTGTATTCGATAAGCCGGATCCGGTCAGTGTGCGCTTGAGCGATGCCAAAAGAGTTTCCCCGAACCCGCCGTGTTGGCGAACAGATTCAGCGTGAGCTGGCTGACTTGATTCGAAATGAAATCAAGGATCCGCGCGTCGGGATGGTGAGTGTTACCGCCGTGATCGTTTCCCGCGATCTGTCCCATGCGAAAGTGTATGTCTCTGTACTGGGAAACGCAGAGCAGACCGATGCTTCAGTCAGGGTGTTGGGTAATGCCGCCGGGTTTTTGCGTCACAAGCTCGGCAAGATCCTGCATATCAGGATAATTCCCGAACTGCGCTTTTACCTTGACCGGTCGCTGGAAGAGGGCGCGCGTATGGGCGCATTGATCAACGAGGCGATTGCCAGCGATCAGGGCAATAGCGGCAGTGAAGAATAATTTGGTTATTTCCGGTTATGAAACCAGCAGTATTTGAAATGAGGTTGTCAGGCGATTATGGGTCGACGTCGTAGTCACGGTCATCAGAATCTGCGCCGTGTAAACGGTATTTTGTTGCTGGACAAGCCCGCCGGGCTGACCTCCAATGCAGCATTGCAGACGGTGAAGAAACTTTTTGCAGCCCGCAAGGCAGGGCATACCGGCAGCCTGGACCCGCTGGCGACCGGTTTGTTGCCGCTGTGTTTTGGTGAGGCAACCAAGGTGTCGGGGTTTCTGCTGGATGCCGACAAGCATTACCAGGTGACCTGTAAATTCGGTGAACAGACGTCTACCGGTGATGCAGAAGGCGAGGTTATCAACCAGCGTCCACTGGATGGCCTGAACGAGCAGCAATTACTCAAGGCGCTCGAGAGCTTTCGCGGCGATATTGAACAAATTCCTCCCATGTATTCGGCCCTCAAGCACAAGGGCGAGCGGCTCTACAAGCTGGCCCGTCAGGGTGTTGAAGTGGAGCGCGAGGCTCGCCAGGTGAGCATTTTTGAGCTGGAACTGGTGAGTTTCAAGTCGCCAGTGGCGCAGCTGCGGGTGCATTGCACAAAAGGCACCTATGTACGCACCCTGGTCGAGGATATTGGTGAACTGCTGGGCTGCGGAGCGCATGTTACCGGCCTGCGCCGTAATGGCGTGGGTCCCTTTGATGACACCAACATGATCGATATGGAAGGCCTGCAAGCGGTCGCCGCAGAGGGCCACTATGCGCTGGATAAGTTGTTGTTACCAATGGAAAGTGGCTTGTCACAGTGGCCGGATGTCCGGCTCACGGGCGACGCCGCCTTCTACCTGCGCCAGGGCCAGCCGGTGCTGGTTCCGAAGGCCCCGACAACTGGCTGGGTACGCCTGTATGAGGGCGAAAGCCTGTTTCTGGGCATGGGTGAAATACTGGATGACGGGCGTGTGGCGCCACGGCGGCTGATGATTGCCTCCTGATACCTCCACGGGAAGCTTGTAGCGGGTGGGCACGGGGGTTAGAATACGCCGCTCATTTGATTTTGATAGAGATTTAAGTAAATTTCAGGAGTTTTAGATGGCTTTAAGTGCCGAACAAAAAGGGCAGATCGTTGGGGCTCACAAACGTGGTGATGCTGATACCGGTTCCCCTGAAGTACAGGTTGCCTTGTTGACAGCCAACATTACAGAATTAACGGATCATTTTGCCGAACACAAGGGTGATCATCATTCACGTCAGGGTCTCCTGCGGATGGTCAACAAGCGTCGCAAGCTGCTGGACTACCTGAAAGGCAAGGACAGCAAGCGTTATCAGGATCTCATTACTTCGCTTGGCCTGCGCCGCTAACACTCGCGTTATTTCATTCGCTGTTAATCAACCACCTTATTCAGACTGGGGAATACACCTGTGACTGCTATTAAAAAAACCTTTCAGTATGGTGACCAGACGGTCACGCTAGAGACCGGGGAAATTGCCCGCCAGTGCAGTGCGGTAATCGTCAGCATGGGTGAGACGCAAGTACTTGCCACTGTCGTCGGTGACAAGAAGCCTATGGAAGGACGTGACTTCTTTCCGATGACCGTTGATTACCAGGAAAAGAGTTATGCAGCCGGTCAGATTCCGGGTAACTTTTTCCGTCGTGAAGGTCGGCCGAGTGAAGCAGAAACTTTACTGTGTCGCCTGGTTGATCGTCCGTTACGTCCGCTGTTCCCGAAAGGCTTTACACACGAAGTACAGGTGATACTCACTGTTATATCCTTCGACCCGCAAATCAATCCCGATATTCCTGCGCTGATTGGTGCCTCCGCCGCGATGTCTATATCCGGCCTGCCGTTCAGCGGCCCGGTGGGTGCAGCCCGTGTTGGTTATGTCGATGGAAACTATGTGATCAATCCGACGACTGAGCAGATGGAAGAATCATTGCTGGACCTGGTTGTTGCCGGTACTGACAGCGCTGTGCTGATGGTTGAGTCCGAGGCAAAGGAACTCTCGGAAGAGGTTATGCTGGGTTCGGTGGTGTACGGACATGAACAGCAGCAGGTTGTTATTAATGCTATTCGCGAGCTGGCCGCAGAAGTGAACACGCCGGCTATGGAATGGACTGCCCCGGAAGAAAACACCGCCCTGCTGGACGCTGTTGGGAAGGAAGGCAAGGAGGCTGTGGCCGCTGCTTACAAGATTGCCGACAAACAGGACCGTTATACCCTGTTGAGCAAGGTGCGCCAGGAAATCGTTGACAAGGTGGCAGATGATGAGGGTAAAGATGGCTTCACCGTTGACGCAGTCAAGGGCGCCATTGGCAAGCTTGAGAAGAAGACTGTGCGTGAGCGTGTCATTTCCGGTGAGCCGCGCATTGACGGACGTGATACTTCAACCGTCCGACCGATTGCCATTCGTACCGGCGTACTGCCGCGCGCGCACGGTTCTGCATTGTTTACCCGCGGTGAGACACAGGCGCTGGTTGTAACCACACTGGGTACCGAGCGTGATGCACAGTTGATCGATTCGCTGTCCGGTTCGTACAAAGAGCAGTTTATGCTGCATTACAATTTTCCGCCTTACTGTGTTGGTGAAACCGGCCGCGTCGGTGGCACCAAGCGTCGCGAAGTCGGCCACGGCAAACTGGCCAAGCGCGGCGTCAGTGCTGTTATGCCTGACAGTGAAGCTTTTCCCTATACCATCCGTATCGTTTCCGA
This sequence comes from Gammaproteobacteria bacterium, assembly GCA_029859555.1. Classification (GTDB taxonomy): domain Bacteria; phylum Pseudomonadota; class Gammaproteobacteria; order UBA9214; family UBA9214; genus UBA9214. The sequence goes on along the minus strand of JAOUCV010000018.1, from coordinate 3,391 downwards.
GATTACCGAGTCAAACGGTTCCAGTTCCATGGCCAGTGTCTGCGGCAGCAGTCTGGCAATGATGGATGCCGGTGTACCGATCAGCGGTGCCGTTGCCGGTGTCGCGATGGGGCTGATCAAGGAAGATGCCGGTTATGCCGTGCTGACGGATATTCTCGGTGACGAGGATCATCTTGGCGATATGGACTTCAAGGTAGCGGGTACGACCACTGGTGTGACTGCACTGCAGATGGATATCAAGATACAGGGTATCACCAGGGAGATCATGGAGAAGGCACTGGCGCAGGCCAATGACGGACGTATGCATATCCTCGGTGAAATGGCCAAGGCCATTGAAACACCGCGTGAAGATGTTTCCGAGTATGCGCCGCGTTACATCACCCTGAAGATCAACCCGGACAAGATTCGTGACGTTATCGGCAAGGGCGGTGCAACCATACGCTCCATCCAGGAAGAGACCGGCGTCAAGATTGACATCGATGATAGTGGCAACGTAAAGATTGCCTCTGTTGACCTGGATGCCGGTAACGAGGCACGCCGCCGTGTTGAACAGATTACCGCTGACGTTGAAGTCGGTTCGATTTACGACGGCAAGGTTGCCAAACTGATGGATTTTGGTGCCTTCGTTACTATCCTGCCGGGCAAGGACGGTCTGGTACATATCTCGCAGATTTGTGAAGAACGTGTACAGAATGTCAGCGACAAGCTGTCTGAAGGCGATGTTGTCAGGGTCAAGGTACTGGAAGTCGACAAGCAGGGACGTATTCGTCTCAGCATGAAGGCGGTTGTTGAAGCCGAGGCCTGAGCATAGCTAACAGGAAGTTCAAAAAGGGGCCGCAAGGCCCTTTTTTTGTTGCGCTATTTGTTGTGCCTGGAATGTGAATTCTGTTCGCATACGAGACCTGTGCAGAAGATATCATCTGCTATAATTTCCGTTATGTGGAATAGCATTGATGCAGCTATGTCGCTACATTATTTCCATATTTTAAACAGGGGTTCTTACAAGAGGAGGCGAGTATGGACAGTTCAATGATCAAGGGCCTGGTGATAGGTGCGGTGGTGGTCACGGCGGGTGGTGCTATTGCCAACTACACACTGTTCGGTGAGAAGGCAGCCGGGTACGCCCAGGTAATTAATGTCGAAGAGATCAAGGAAACGGTGAATACACCCCGTGAAGAATGCAATGATGTTGCTGTCACCAGGAAGGCGCCGGTGAAGGATGAGCACAAGATAGCAGGCACTGCGACAGGCGCGGTTGTTGGCGGGTTGCTCGGCAACCAGATTGGCGGTGGTAAAGGCAAGAAACTCGCTACGGTGGCGGGTGCCGCAGCAGGCGGTTATGCCGGTAACAAGGTACAGGGTAACATGCAGGATAAAGACACCTACACCACCACCGAACGTCGTTGTAATACGGTGACCGACTCACATCAGAACGTGGTCGGTTACAACGTGACCTACATGATCGGTGACCAGGAAGGCAAGGTGCGCATGGACGAAAAACCGGGTAGTCGCATTCCGGTTGAGAATGGTCAGCTGCTGTTGAACTGATTAAATATCTGTAAACAATGAAATCTAAAAGGGGCCGCAAGGCCCCTTTTTTGTGCGCCAGGATTATATGTATGTAGGGCATGGCTTAAATCCGTGCAGGTGCGGGCTTACGATACAAGTCCTGTGTAAAAAATAAAAAATACAGGTGGTTGATTTGAATTAACTAGTTTCAGGCCGGTGGGGAAATAGTGCTGCAAAAAGGTTCTAAACAGGATCACTGTTTTGAATTCGCCTGGTTGAAAAAATAACAAGCCCCGATAGAGTTATGCCATCAACGCATTGTTGGCGACTTAACGAAATACGGGAGCAGGACATGGATGTCATTCTTCGCGGTCAATCTGCATTTGTAGTCAGGTCAGGCACCTTCAGTCGCATGACTGGATATGCCTCTGGTATGTGTTTTTCAGTGATTCCGGTTTTTCTATGGCGCACTGTTTTTACTCTTGCCATGGTTGTTGGGACTGTTTCGGTAGATGCATCCCGGCTTGTTCCACCGATACCTGCCAGCGATTGGGAGTATTCCTATGTTCGTTGCAATACATGGCAGGGTGCCTTCAGTAATGAGCTGGATGCAGCCATAACTGGCTTGAACAATATCTATGGTACCTGCGGTGACCAGTATATTTCTGACTGGGGCAGGTGGGGTACTCTTCAAGAGAAGGTGTCAGGTCCGTGTGGTTCGACGAAGTATCACCCGGATTCATTATGGGATTTCAAGAATGGCGTCGAAATTTTTAATACCCGCAAACTTAAAGCTACCTACTGTAATGGCCATCAAGATGGCTTTACCCTGAAGAGGGAGCGAACGGCTGGCTGTCCCGGTGGTTATTCATACAATGGATCCAGCTGCACATTAACAGGCACGAATTTGCTGAAGAATGCCGGACCTATGTGTCCTCTTGTCAGCAACCCGGTGTATCCGGGGACGGGTAATAAATATCAGCGGGAAGTAGACCAGCAAAGCAGTACAGGTGGTTCGGTAGGATTTATAAGGCACTATAACAGCCGGTTAGCCTATTCCAGTAAAAATCATACGATAAAAACAGGGGCGAACTGGAGTAATACCTATACCCGGCAGGTTACCCGTTTTTATAACAGGGGCATAGCGCTTGCGACGGTTGTTCGACCGGAAGGGCGTGCCTTTAATTACGTCCTGGATACGGTAAACACAATATGGATTCCGGATGAAGACGTTAAGGGCAGCCTGGAAGAGTTAACCGACAGCGATGATGTCAGAACAGGTTGGCGTTATAAAACTCCTGATGACGTGACTGAATTATATGATGCAAATGGTCGGCTTCTTTCAATTACGGATCTGCAGGGCAGGATTCAGACTCTGGCCTACAACAGCCAGGAAACGAATGAAGCCGTTGCTCTGAATCAGAGTTATCCGGCAAGGGTAGACAGCAATACTGGCGAATACCTGTTGTTTTCCTACAGTGCGCACCGCCTGGTATCAATGGAGGATCAGGCCGGGCGCACATGGGGTTATCGGTATGACAGCTCTGGCAACCTGGAATTTGTTGATAATCCGGACCAGACAACGCGACAGTACCACTATGAAGACGTAAACAATCCTAATGCGCTTACCGGGATCACGGATGAGAGAGGTAAACGGTATGCAACATTTGAATACAAGTCAGCTGCCCAGACAACAGCGAGCTACCATGGCCCGCAAACTGCTGAACCGACGGATCGAATTGAGGGTGTATCGATTGTCTACAACGCTGATGGTTCTCGTACATTAACGAACAGTAATGGCCAGGTTAGTACCTATAATACAAAACTGCGAAACGGTGTAAGGCTCGTTACAGATGTCTCAGGGCCGGGCTGTGCTAGCTGC
>JAOUCV010000215.1 GCA_029859555.1 Gammaproteobacteria bacterium | reverse complement strand
AACCCATGCGCCATCCAACTGATCTTTTACTGTTGGCTCTTTGTTTTTCTACCCTGACTGCCAACGCTGCCGATGAACATGCCGGCCATCATTCCAGCGAGCACAATCATATCGGTAACGAACCCATTGGCGTGATGGGGGCCCATGCACACTCACAGGGAGACTGGATGTTTTCCTACCGGTTCATGCGTATGGACATGGATGGTAATCGCGATGATTCTGATCGGGTCAGTACCAGCAAGGTCCTGAAGGATTACATGATTGCCCCGAAAAGCATGACCATGGATATGCACATGGTTGGTGCTATGTATGGCGTCAATGATGATGTAACTGTGATGTTGATGGTGCCTTATCTGGACGTAGAGATGGACCATGTAACCCGCATGGGAGCTAAATTTACCACCAGGACCCATGGTATTGGTGATGTCAAATTGAGCAGCCTGATCAGGCTGCAGGAATGGAATGGCGGGCAACTGAACCTTAATGCCGGTATCAGTATTCCGACCGGTTCTATTGATGAAAAAGACGACACCCCTGCCGGTGCCAATCAGCACTTGCCCTATCCGATGCAACCGGGTTCAGGAACCTATGACCTGATGCCCGGCCTGACGTACCTGGGTAACAATGATTCGCTCTCCTGGGGTGCCCAGGGTGTTGGCACGATCCGCCTGAGTGATAATGATAACGACTATTCGCTGGGTGACCGTTTTAACCTGACAACCTGGATAGTCAAGGACTGGACCTCGCAGTTCAGCAGTTCCCTGCGTGTTAATGGCGAATGGTGGAGTAATATTGATGGCAATGACAGGAAGCTGTCACCGATGGCGCCGAACATGGTGCCAACTGCTGATCCGGATAAGCGCGCCGGTCGTCGTTTTGACCTGCTGGTCGGCGCGAGCTTCAGTCCTGCTTCAGGCTGGTTTGCCGGGCAGCGGATTGCCGCAGAATTCGGTGCGCCCGTGTACCAGAATCTGGATGGACCGCAGCTGGAAACTGACTGGACAGTAACAGTTGGTTGGCAGCTGGCCCTTTAACAGCCGTGAACTCCAGCTGTCCCCGGCATTTTTTCTGACTCAGCCGGGATTGTAGCTGTCGAATTTGCGCGACAGCCCGGGTTCGCAGATACCCGATTCATCTACTACCGGTGTCGATAGCCTTCATACTGTTTCAGTAATTCAGCAATCTTTCTCGCTTCGATTCCCTGATGCAGAGACCGGAGCCGACAGCATGGCGATGCCCCTGTGCCCAGCTTGAATGCAATGCGGCATCCAGTACACTGTCGATTGCCGGAGTAATCGTCATGCCCGGTTGTATTGAGCCTGACAAGAGTATGGACAGCAGGACAACATGGATAAAATTGCAACGCCGCGACTTGAACAGCTGCAACAACAGCTGCACGTGTGGTTGACAGTGCCGGATGAAATTACCGACCCCGGTACCTTGTCGGATTACCTGTCCCTGCTTTCTGAAGAGGAACGTGAGCGTCAGCAGCGTTTTCACTTTGAGAAGGACCGGCATTCGTTTCTGGTTTCCCACGCACTGGTGCGCAAGGTGCTGTCGATGTATGTGGACGTTGACCCGGCTGACTGGAAATTTTCGGCCGGTGAGTTCGGTCGTCCGGAAATTGCAGGTCCGGCGGGTGTACCGCCATTGCGTTTTAACCTGACACATACCGAGGGACTAAGCGCTTGCCTGGTGACGCTGGATGTTGATTGTGGTGTAGACGCCGAAAGGCTGGGCGGGCGTGGCAATCTGCAAGCGGTTGCTGCGAGGATGTTCGCAGATTCTGAACTGGAAACACTGTCTGTGCTGAACGGACAGCAATACCAGCAACAGTTCTTTACCTTCTGGACCCTGCGCGAGGCCTATTGCAAGGCGCTCGGAACCGGCCTGGGTTTTTCAAAAAAGGATTATGCCTTTGACGTCGCAGATGACAGCCGGATTGCTATACGCTTTGATTCACCGCGTGACAACGGACAGGGGGAATACTGGCAGTTCAATCTGCTCAGGCCGGCTGTGGAGCATCTGGTAGCCGTTGCCGTTCGTACAGACGGTTTTGCAGGCAAGGCAGTCATTCAAAAGTATATTGTCCCCTGATTTGCGCGTGCTGGCGGGAGCGATGTGTGGCTAATTGTGTCTGTCTGGAATATTAGCTAGAAAAGTGGTTCGTCGTGTGCTAGTTTCCCCGCACTCTTGATGTTCCCTGTTTCCAGGCATGATTCACCACCAGTTATAATGTATTCAGTCAAAGGCAGATTTGTTTCCACGTTCCTGACAGTTGCGCTGATTCTGGGTCAGCTGGCTTTTCTGCACCATGGCTTCGACCTGAATGATCACGCAGATGGTGAACCCTGTCTATCCTGTTTGCTGTCAGCCAGCCTTGACCATGGGCTGATAGATCCCCCCCCGACTGCCGAAATTCAAGCAACTCATTGCCCGGGTCTTAACTGGCAGGGCCAGCCGGTTCTGTCATCTTTTACGAACACCTTCCTTGCCAGGGCACCACCCGCCTAATACATCATCGTATAGTTACTCTATTTAACCGGTGTGCTTCCGGTTATACCGCTGTGTGAGTTTTTTACGGCGGATTTTGCGTGTATTAGAGAGGGTATTTTCATGAGACGTTATTTTTACCTGTTGCTGGGTGTTGTGCTGTTGGCAACCCCCTGGTTTGCTGTTGCCGATGACCTGGTGGATATTCGCCGCCAGATAGAAACACTGCAAAACGACTATGAACAGCGCATACGCGCTTTGGAAGAACGCCTGAAGAAGGCTGAATCCGTGGCTGCTGATGCGCAAGAACAGGCTGAAGCTGCAGAAGCAGCTGCCAGTGAGGTTGTTATGGCTCCTGGACCCGGCCGGGTTCAGGAAAAGGAAAACACTTTTAACCCCGCAGTAACGGTTGTGTTGCAGGGTAGTCTTAACAGTTACTCGAGGGATCCGGACGATTACGCCTTGCCGGGCTTTCAACTGGGCGGTGAGGCCGGCCTGCCAGCCGAGGGTTTTACGCTGGATGAGACCGAGTTGATGATATCGGCCACGGTGGACCAGTTGTTCTTTGGTCAGACCACGATCGGTTTGCATGATGATGGTGATGAAACCGAAATTGATGTTGAAGAGGCGTTCGTAGACGCATTGGCGATGCCGGCGGGTACCGGGCTGCGCTTTGGGCGTTTCTATTCAGATATTGGCTACCTGAACAAGGTACATACCCATGCCTGGGACTTTCGTGATGCACCACTGGTATATCGCGCGATGCTGGGCGGGCAGTATGCCGATGACGGTCTGCAATTCAGCTGGCTGGCGCCAACCGATCTTTATTTTCGAGTGGGTGGAGAGACGCTGCGCGGCGATAATTTCCCTGCCGGTGAGGCTGAGGATACGCTGGGCAACAGCCAGAGCCTGTTTGTCAAGTTTGGTGGCGATGTCGGTTCCAGTCATAGCTGGCAGGCTGGCCTGTCACATTTATGGGTGGATGCGGTTGACCGCGACAGCAGTGGTCATGCACATGGCGGGGGTGAAAGCGCGAATGATTCCTTTAGCGGAGACTCGAACCTGATGATTGCGGATTTTGTCTGGAAATGGGCTCCGCAGGGTAATCCGACATATCACAACCTGACATTCCAGACTGAATTGTTCTACCGGGACGAGGATGGAAAAGATGATTTTTCCGAGGAGGGCAGTACGGCGGTGCTGGACTATGACGGTACCCAGAAGGGTTTGTACGCGCAACTGGTATACCAGTTCAGGCCGCAATGGCGTATTGGCGCCCGTTATGACTGGTTGTCGGCAGACAATGACCTGCGGGTGATCGATGCCGGCGGGCTTGACCCGGACGAGGTGCTGGAAGAATCGGCGTTGAATGCTGACGGCCATGACCCGTACCGCTGGAGCCTGATGGCTGACTGGTCGCCGAGTGAGTTCAGTCGCCTGCGACTGCAGTACAACCATGACAAGTCTGGTACATCTGTGGATAACCAGTGGACCTTACAGTACATCATGAGCCTGGGCTCGCACGGTGCCCACGAATTCTAGGAGATGAATGTCATGAACGGATATAAAAAATGGTGTCTTGTGGCCAGCTTGCTGGTGTGTGCCAGTCAGGGTGCCCATGCCGTGGTGAACGTATTCACCTGCGAGCCTGAATGGGCCGCCCTGGCAAATGAAGTGGGTGGTGATCTGGTAAAAACCGGCAGCGCAACAACAGGATTGCAGGATGTGCATCACATTGAAGCGCGCCCGAGCCTGATTGCGCGTGTACGGCAGGCTGATCTGCTGCTATGTACCGGCGCCGGACTCGAGGAAGGCTGGTTGCCGGTGTTGCAGCGACGTGCAAACAATCCCCGCATACAGGTCGGTGCAGATGGCTACATGGAAGCAGCCGATTACCTGCGGTTGCTCGATCGCCCGGCACGAGTCGACCGCTCCGAGGGCGATGTACATGCCCGGGGCAATCCCCATATCCAGCTGGATCCGAAAAATATTCCCGTAATAGCGCAGGCGATTGCAGATCGACTGCAGGTCATTGATCCGGACATGC
>JAOUCV010000214.1 GCA_029859555.1 Gammaproteobacteria bacterium | reverse complement strand
TGCAGGTGGCAAACCTGAGTAGTCACCGGTCTGTTCAAGAGCGGCAGTCCACGAAGTGTCTGCCAGTGCATGATCCAGGTTTATCCGGGCAAGCTGATATGTCTGCGTTGTTACTCCAATATATTCAGCTGATGTTTGTTGCCAAAGCGTGGCATTCAACATTTCGTGCGGGATGATTCTTTCAGGTGATTGACCGCAACCAGCCAGCATTGCAATAGTTGTTACAAGGAGTACCTGCAGCAGGTTCGCCGTTGCATCTACTCTTTTGATGGATGTCGTTATCATCAACATAAAAAAGTACGCCGTATATAAGCCGTGTCATGCCAACAGTCAGGAATAATACACCGTAAGACGCGAACACGTTACTCTCATACGTGCATTAAAATGCATTGCTGGACATAAAAAAACCCGACACGTTGGTCAGGTTTCTGGACTGGACTGTACTGGAGTGTCCTGTCAGTGGGTGTTGGCGGCCAGCTTTTCGGGAACCATAAATTTGTGTATGGGTTTGATCATCTGACTCAACCAGGTGCCGCCTCTCGGATCTTCAGCCAGTGCCACAATAATATATTTGTGGCCACTTGCTTCGACGATAGCACTGTCTGCATGCCATTTTTTCCAGGAGCCTGATTTACGATAGACCTTTGCATCAGGAAAACCGGAAAGACCCTTTACAAATTTGTGATTAATGCCTGGGTTACCCAGCATTCCCTTCATCTCTGCAGTCAGCTTCGGGTTACACAGCTGGCCGGTTTCCAGCAGGTAGTAAAAACGGGCAGCCTGCATCGGCGTCGCACCATGCGAAAGATTGTGTAACGGGTCGCGCTTGTATGCTGATGACCTTCCGTATTCCTTACCCACCCAGAGCCCGCCATTCACTGCCGGGTCGTACATGTGGTACATATCCGACTGCAAAATTTCCAGCAGTCGATCCTTGCCGACGTGGTTCAGCATACGGGTTGCATCAGCATTTGAAGAGTTACGAATCATGCGTGTCAGTGATTCACGCGTGTCGTCATCCAGTTCCATATTACCCTGTTCGATTTCCACAAACGCACCCATCAGAATGGCGATCTTGGGGAGGCTGGCGGCATACAGCATATTGTCGCCATTGACAGAAGCTACACGGGGTTCTTCAAGATCTGTAATATCAACGATGGTGACACCAAGTTTGCGATTGCGTGATGCTTTATCTAGACCCAGGTTCTTCAGGGTGCTTTCCAGCTGCTTCTGCAGGCTGACATCATAGCTGTCCCAAAGAGACGGAAAACCGCCGGCACCATCAGCCAGTGCCTGTGCACTGCCAGCAAGTCCGAGGAGGGCGAAAATGATTACGTATAAATTGCGCATATGGCGAAGTATCCTATCAGAAATCAGTCTCTTATCAAGACATTAGCCTTCATTAATAGCAATGAATTCTATTTGGGAATCCGGCTGCGAAAGTATACGCAGAAACTGGATACCTTTTCTATCTTGCTGTATATATTGACAATAATGTTAAACAGCAACTATTTTCAATCTAAAAGCACCCGTAACCCAGTGCTTTACCCATCAAGGATGTCAATTATTTGTCTCCGGAACCCCGTCATTCTGGCGGCGGTTCCATGCAGGATTAGCGGCAGCGCAGTCAATTACTTGAGTCTTTCAGGCCACCATAACTATCCGATGCCTCATGAATAACAATGAATAACAGCAGCCGTACCGATGCCATAGCACTGGCCTTTGCTCTGATTGCCGCAACGACCATGATTGCGCAACAGGTTGCGGGCAAGGCAACGCGCGATGCCTTGTTCCTTTCCAATTTTGACGTCACCAATCTACCCAAGGTTGTTATTGCCGCCGCCATCGCTTCCATTGCCGGCGTGCTGCTTATGTCACGGCTGCTGTCTGTTATCAGCCCTATCAAGCTAATTCCTGTCGTCTTCGGGCTGAGTTCACTGTTGTATATCGGAGAATGGTTTCTGCTTGATTACCGTCCAGGCTTAACCTCTATCATCCTGTATTTACACATGGCAGTTTTTGGCGCGATCCTGATTAGCGGATTCTGGTCAATCATCAACGAACGCTTTGATCCGCACTCAGCCAAGCAACGTGTTGCACGCATAGCCGCCGCCGCTGCGCTGGGCGGGGTGATTGGTGGTGTGCTGGCTTCCGAGGTTGCGAAGTCCATGGATATACGTGCCGTACTACTGTTCCTCAGTGGTCTGCATTTTATCTGCATGGTAACGGTCCGTTGCATCGGCGCCCCGACTCGCACCATGCCAATCGATAACGCGGTGAGGACACGGTCTGCCTTCACGGTTATATCCCAGACACATTACCTGCAGTGGATGGCTGCACTGATGGTGCTGGTCGCCGTTATGGCAGCGCTGGTCGATTATGCATTCAAATCAGAAGCATCAGCTCATTTCAAGGACAGCGAATCACTGGTCGCCTTTTTCGGATCATTTTATGCGTCAATCGGTGTAATTGGTTTTATTCTGCAGAGCCTGCTGGGGCGCCGCATTCTGCAACGCTATGGAATAGGCATGACCATAGCAATATTACCTTTCACGATTGCCGTTTTCGGTGTTATAGGTGTGGCCTTTACACATCTGTGGACCATGGTGACATTGCGTGGTGGCCAGGCCATCTTTGCCAATTCCTTTTTCCGCTCTGCGTTTGAGCTTCTCTATACACCGCTACCACCACACAAGAAACGCCCCACGAAAACCATTATTGACGTTGCCAGCGACCGGCTCGGCGATCTCATCGGCAGCGGATTGCTGCTGTTACTACTGTTCATTGCACCCAATCTGCCAACAGCCGTGGTTGCCACCTGCGCAGTCATTGTGGCCTCGCTCGCTCTGTATGTAGTGGTTCGACTGAATCGGGGCTATATCAATCAGCTTGCAAGAAGCCTGCGCAAGGGTGTTGTTCGCATCGATGAAGAAGATATTGTGGATGCCACCACCCAGGAAATCCTTGCAGAAAGCAGCGCCTATAGCGAGCGAAAATTTCTGCAGTCGAAAATCGAGGCGCTTGCACATCCCGAAGGTGAGGAAGATACCGATGAAGATACCGATGAAGATACAAGTATCACAGATGAAGCAAGCCGGGTTGCACTCATAATCAGCGACCTGACCTCGGGTGATACACGTCGTATTCGGCGCGCCCTGGGTAATCCTGACCTGGATGTCAGCGTTGCGCATTACATGATCCCGTTACTCTCAGACAACGAAATGACCCTGGAAGCACGTTCCGAGTTGCGCTGGCTGGTTACCCGCATACCGGGACAACTAACCGATGCTTTGCTTAATCCTGACCTGCCATTACTTGTACGCCAGCGTCTGCCCGGCGTACTGGAAGCGAGCCACAGTCCGAGGTCAATTGCAGGGCTGCTGCTGGGTATGGTTGACGAGACATTTAATGTCCGCTATAGCTGCGCACGGGTGCTTGTACGCATGCGGCAGAGGAATCCGCATATCGTCATTCCCCGACAGCAGGTCTATGACGCAATCAGTAACGAGTTAAAAGCCAGTCCGGAGGAGTGGGAAGGCCGTGACATGGAGCTGAAGATGGATTACGCCACTGACGAGGAAGATGTAAACCCGCAATTCAATCGCGGACTTGAGCATGTATTCACCTTGCTGGCACTGACGCTCGATCCGGATGCCGTGCGCCTGTCGATGCAGGCTGCGTTCAGCAAGGACCTGAACCTGCGTGGCACGGCCCTCGAGTACCTGGAGAATGTTCTGCCGGGCTACCTGTACAACGAACTGCTGACACATCTGGGTGAGTCCCCGCAAGGGAGCAGCAGTACGCGTACCCTCGGCGACATCGTCAATGAACTGAAGTCGGTGGTGCGCTCAAGTCAGTCATGAGCTGGCGGCAATCATCGGCACAGTTCGTTTTAATCTCCCCCTAGCCCGGCGGTATTTTCAATAGCGGAGCAGCTTTGCGGATTTCTCCAGCTGGATGCGCCTTCTCGATCATTCTGTGTATGCGCATACCAAAGGTTTGATGTTCTACAGCAGAATTCACTCTCAGGACGTTGGAAATCAGCCCGGCAATATAATCCAGCTGATAGCCATTACTGGTATTCTCGATAATGGCGAGTGAATTCATATAGTTCCTTTTGTTGCCCATGTACTTGCCACACTTGAAACCTTCTTCTTCCATGCAACTGTAGAGAGAGCCGGACTTGAAATAGACAGCCGAGTCCCTGAGTGCCGGCGCAGACGCGTAGCGGATCCTGCGCTCGGTCATATACAACAGGCGTTTCAGCTCACGACTGGAAAACTCGTCAACCAAGCGGCCTTGCTCCATACGCAGTGTCAGCTTTACCAGCTCACGAGCCGTACCGTAGCTGTTACCACCACCATTTACTTTCTTCTTGCCCATGTGTGTAAAGAAACTGCCCTGCCTGACCTTTTCTATATCCAGTCCGTTGCGCGTAATCGGATCAAAAAAGGTTCGCTGAAACAGGGCGGTCAGTTCCTGCCTCGGCGTATCTTTGAAAAAACGCTGTATCTCTGCCTCTGACGGCGGGTAACTTTTGCCATACTGCTTTAACAGCATTGCCTCGCGCATGGT
>JAOUCV010000213.1 GCA_029859555.1 Gammaproteobacteria bacterium | reverse complement strand
TCGCCGCACTGCTGATTGCACTGGATATTTACAAAACCGGCCGTTTTCAGCGCTTCAGCCGAATGGGCAGCCTCTGTACAATAACCAGCCCGTCGTCCGCCCGGGGCGGGTGAAGCCGTTTTTTTTTGGAGAAAATTATGAGTCAGAAGCTGAACCGTTACAGTTCCCGTATTACGCAGCCCAAGTCACAGGGAGCTTCCCAGGCAATGCTGCACGGTACCGGTCTCACAGCTGCTGATATGGACAAGGCGCAGGTCGGTATTTCCAGCGTCTGGTACGAGGGTAATACCTGCAATATGCACCTCAATGACCTCGCAGCCAAAGTGCGCGAAGGTGTGGTGGCTGCCGGCCTGGTCGGTATGCGTTTCAACACCATTGGTGTCAGCGACGGTATCTCCATGGGTACAGACGGAATGAGTTATTCGTTGCAATCAAGAGACCTGATTGCCGACTCGATTGAAACCGTTATGAGTGCGCAGTGGTATGACGCCAATATCTCGCTGCCGGGCTGTGACAAGAACATGCCGGGTTGTCTGATTGCCATGGGTCGACTGAACCGACCGGCATTGATGATTTACGGCGGCACCATCAAGCCCGGGCACTACAAGGACGAAACGCTCGACATCGTGTCGGCCTTTCAGAGTTACGGCGAATTTATTGCTGGCAAGATCGATGAAAATACCCGGCATAACATTGTCAATCATGCCTGCCCGGGTGCAGGTGCCTGTGGTGGCATGTATACCGCAAATACCATGGCCTCTGCCATTGAGGCGATGGGAATGTCGTTACCCTACAGTTCCTCAACGCCGGCAGTTGACCCCGGCAAGCTGGCGGAGTGTTTGAGCGCAGGCAAGGCGATACGCAAGCTGCTGGAAAAGGACATCAAGCCCCGCGACATCATGACGCGTGCAGCGTTTGAGAATGCCATGGTTATCATCATGGCGCTGGGTGGCTCGACCAATGCGGTGCTGCATTTGCTGGCAATGGCGCGCGCAGTCGAGGTGCCGCTGACGATCGATGATTTTCAGGCAGTCAGCGAGCGGATTCCTTTTCTGGCCGATCTGAAACCGAGCGGCAAGTACGTCATGGAAGATCTGCATAATGTCGGTGGTACTCCTGCGGTAATGAAATACCTGCTTGAGCAGGGTTTGATTGACGGTGACTGCCTGACGGTGACCGGCAAGACGGTTGCTGAAAACCTGCAGGACCTGCCCGGTTTACAACAGGGGCAGGATGTATTTCACAGCCTGTCTGATCCTATCAAGGAAAGCGGACACATACAGATTCTGAAAGGTAACCTCGCGCCGGGTGGTTCGGTTGCCAAGATTACCGGCAAGGAAGGGCTGCAATTCACCGGTCCTGCCAGGGTGTTTGATTCCGAGGAGGAAATGCTGAAGGCGCTGGAAGAAAATCATATCAACAAGGGTGACGTGGTGGTGATTCGCTACGAGGGTCCCAGGGGTGGTCCGGGCATGCCGGAAATGTTAACCCCGACCTCGGCCATTATGGGGGCAGGCCTGGGCAAGGACGTTGCGCTGCTGACAGACGGCCGTTTTTCGGGTGGCTCACACGGTTTTATTATCGGTCACATTGTGCCGGAGGCGCAGGAAGGCGGCCCGCTGGCATTGATTCGTGACGGCGATGTGATTGCCATTGATGCCGACAGCAAGACACTGTCGGTGGATGTCAGTGATGCGGAACTGGAGCGGCGTCGCAAGGCATGGACCATGCCCGCCTACAAGGCGCAGCGCGGCACGCTGTTTAAATATATCCGCTGTGTCAGCAATGCATCTGAAGGCTGCGTTACCGACGAATAACGGCGGTTCAGAAAGTGTCCCAGCTGGATTTTTTCCGGAAACGGATTTTCGGGATGATCAGGCCAACAATAATACCCAGTAACACCACGGCCGCGCCGACCATGAACCAGTCGCGTGCGGTGCGGTCTTTGAGCGTCTCGTTTTCCTGCTGTACGGTTTGTAACTGACGTTCCAGCGACACCATCCGGCCTTTCATATCCTTGTTTTCGGAATCAATCGCCAGCGCACTGGATGCGGTGCGCCTGATCTCGGCCAGCTCCTGGCTGACACCGCGGCTTTCTCCCTCCAGTGCCGAAAGGTTTGACTCGAGGGTGCCTTTTTCTTCCTTCAGGGTGGCCATTGCCGTGGTCAGCTTGCGGTTTTCCAGCTCCAGTTCGGCCAGGTTCTTTTCAGCCGTCGCCAGCCGCTCGCGTGCGGCCTGTCCCTTCATCAGGAAGCGCGACAGTACCCAGCCTTCCTTGCCACTGTTGGTGCGCACCTGCGTATAGCCGGACTTCTTGTCGACGTTGAGTACCTCAACCGGTGTGCCGCTACGCAGCATCCGGGTTATGCCGAAGCTGGTGCCCTTGCCGCTGCGCATGGTTATTTCAAGGGTGTCGCTCACATAGCGGGTTTCCGCCACGGCATTGCCGGACAGGATCAGTAAACAGGAAACCAGAAAAAATATATTTTTCACACCAACTCCATTACATCTGCGAGATTTTGAGGGGCTATTCTAGCCGATCAGGGCGGCCAGTGGGGAGGGCTGTTTGGCGTTGCTGTGCCCACAGGGTAAATACTGTAAAAACAACAGGCTTGCCCGTTTACTGGCACAGATTAACCGGTATGATTGCGATAAACCCCGTGGTCGAATGATAAACGCGTGAAACTAGATCCCTCCAGAAACTGCTTGCTGGATGCCCGACAGGTGGCATCGCCCAACTTTGACGAGCGCCCCGCGGGATGCGAAATATCGCTGATCGTCGTCCATGGTATCAGCCTGCCTCCGGGGGAGTACGGTGGACCTGAAATTGACCGGTTTTTCACCAATACGCTTGATAGCGCCGCACATCCGTATTTTTCCGAAATTGCGCACCTGCAGGTTTCCAGTCACTTGCTGATCCGGCGAGACGGCGAGGTGGTGCAATATGTGCCGTTTCTGAAGCGTGCCTGGCATGCGGGGGAGTCGAGTTATGATGGCTGCGAGGCCTGTAATGATTTCTCTATTGGCATTGAGCTTGAGGGGCAGGACGAGGAAGCGTATGCCGCGGTGCAATACGAGCGCCTTGCCGAAGTGGTTCATTGCCTGACTGAAGGTTTCCCGGGCTTGTCAACAGAGCGCCTGGCCGGGCACTGTGATATTGCGCCGCACCGCAAGACAGATCCGGGGCCGGCCTTTGACTGGGCGCAGTTACAGCGGCAGCTGGATGTCGCTGTTTCCTGAATTAAATGCAGCAACACAACGACAACACGCGGCTTGACCTGCTGCGCCACGGCGAACCGCTGGGCGGGCGTCGTTACCGCGGCCAGCAGGATGATGCGCTTAGCGAACTCGGCTGGCAACAGATGTGGCAGTCAGTCGGTGAGTACGATGCATGGCAGCAGATTGTTAGCTCGCCGTTGCAGCGCTGTCACGCCTTCGCGCAAGCGCTCGGTGAGCGCATTGGCACACCTGTGCGCAGTGAACCACGCTTTGCGGAAGTCGGCTTTGGTCAGTGGGAAGGCAAGACCCGCGCGGAACTTGAGCAGCTGGATCCGGAGCAGGTGAGTCGTTTTTATCAGGATCCGGTTAATAACCGCCCCCCCGGTGCGGAACCGCTGAAGCACTTTGTGGAACGCGTTAGTAATGGCTTTACGGCACTGTTGACTGATTACCCCGGACAGGCGCTGCTGGTAGTGGCCCATGCGGGGGTGATCCGCGCCATCCTGTCACAGGTGCTGGATATGCCGCCGGCTGCCATGTACCGCATTAATGTCGCCAATGCCGGTATTACGCGGCTGTCAAGTGATCGGGAGCGGGGCGTTAACCTGGTATCGCATGGTAGTAACGGACTTGTCCGCTAGCCGCTGGTTCAGGTGTAGGGGCAATGGCGGCAACCGTTGCCGCAGCAGCTGCCACGCTTCAGGTGATACCAGCGGCTGAAGACAAGATTGCCGGCATCGAGAGTGTAGTCAATGTGCTCGATCAGCGCGCTGTCGGTGCGATAACGGCTCGCCAGTGCCACTGCTTCTTCGAGTGATAGCGTTTGCAGGCGCTTGCTGATTGATTCGCTGGCAAGTTTTGCGAGGCAGTCCGGGCAGCAGCAGTGTTGCCCGTTTTCGACGGCCATGACTGCCGGGTAACGCATACACCAGCAGCTGTCGGCTCCCTGTTCAGTTTTGCAGGTAAATTCGGCAGCACACGTCCGGCAATGTTTTGTATTCATATGGATTGTGTATGTATTTGGCGGAGTTGCATCAGTGAGTGTCATTATAAATGAATAATCCCGCGTTTAGCCTGGGTATAGACCTTGGCGGCACAAAAATAGCCGGTATTGTGCTGGATGCTGACGGTGTAGAAATCTGTCGTGAACGCTTGCCGACGCCGCAAGGCGACTATCGCCTGACCTTGCAGGCGCTGGCCAGGCTGGTCTTCAGCCTGGAAGCATCGGCCGGCCAGCCATGTTCGACTGGTATCTGCATGCCCGGCTCGGTCTCGCGTGCGACCGGCCTTGTCAAGAATTCAAATTCTGTTTGCCTGAACGGGCAGCCGCTGCATCGCGATCTGGAAGCCTTACTTGAGCG
>JAOUCV010000212.1 GCA_029859555.1 Gammaproteobacteria bacterium | reverse complement strand
AGAGAAACTGCTCGTCACACTGCTGGTACGAGCACCGAAATTATCAACCGCCGTCACACGCCAGTAATAAGTTGTCGCATCAAAAAGGCCGGCACTGGAATCCAGGAAGGTAAACGACTGCACAATCTCCTCACGTCTGAATGCAAGCGTCGAAAAGTCACTAACGGTAGAAAGCTCTAGCGTGTAGGTCACGATATGCGCATCCAGGTCAACACTGGTACTCCAGTCAAACAGCACCGTGGTCTCCGTCGTTGCTGTATCAATTGGCAATGTCGGCAACGGCGCTGGCGGCGGCATATTCCCGCTGATGTTCTTGTATACAATCGATGACCGGGTCGGCGAAATATCACCGGTCAATACATCCTGCACGTAATAGAACACGCGATATTTCCCGGGATCGACAAATACCGAAGGTACAGCGACAAAACCAAGTGGTGCCGAAGGGGTAAGCGGCAGCCGAACCGCGGCCGGCACGCCAGCAACCACGGCATCATTATCACGCTGGAAGGTCGGAGTGGCTACGCCGCCCGAGCCTGCATCGAGTTGCCGGTTAAGGTCACGTATTTCAATCCATGCATCCTGCACCAGTGAATTATCGGGTGTTGTCAGTGCCAGGAAGATCGAATCCTCACCAACATCCAGGAACCCGGTATCCGAGATACTGGAAACCTGTGCTACCGGCCCCTTGGTACTGGTCGCAAAGCCTGCGCCTGGCGGAACACCCAGGAACAGGGTGTCCGCAAGCAAGCCATCCGGATTCGGTTCGCTGACGCTCGGCGCAACCAGTAAATTATTGCCACCAAGATCCACTGGATCAAACAGGCCATTGTCTTCGAGTAACGGATGCTGCGCTGCGTTATCAAGGAACTGGCCACTCGTTGCTGCTGAACTGTCACGGCGTGTGTATTCCTCTGTCTTCAGCGTGGCCACCTCAAAGGATTGCTTCAGGCTGTTACCCTTCTCTGCCGCTTTGAAGAACTCCTCGAAGAAGAACTCACCGGCACGCAGGAAGCCGCTTGGGTCCTCAGAAGCCGCAACCGGTTCATTCGGACCACGATAAGATTCCTCATCCCCGGTTGCACTGGTGATTATGATTCGATTCGGCGCCGAAAGGTCATCAATCCAGCTACCGGCAAAGCAGGCGCCGATCATCGGTATAACCGGATCCGTACTGCTGGTATTTGATTCCCAGGTTGTTATCCAGCTGGCCAGTTCCGACGAAGTAACTGTACGGCTGGCAACCTCCGGATCATCCGGGTTGATGTAGAAGGTACCTTTCACACCATCGGTACTGGCATGGTCCACTAACATTACATATAACGGGCCGGGCGATGCATTCATGGTTTCGGCAAGACTGCCCGGTACCGATGCATCGTCCGTCAATAACGCTTGCAACGCCGCCTTGGTCGGTACCTCATCAATACCAGTGGTCGCATTTGGCCCACCACCCGGAACATCAACACTGCCGTCCTGGTTAGTATCGTGATTGAAGTAAAAGATATTCGCGTCGCCAAAGCCACGTGACTTGAGTACTTCATAAATCCGGTTTGTGGTGCGGTTATGAGATCGCAATCCCGGGGCATCGTCGGCGATGCGGCCCTGGACCAGTATGGCGTAACCGGGCGAACTGCCAACCAGCAGGTTTCGAGCCGATGAACTGGCCTGCAAACTTACAACCGGGGTACCCAGCGCGCCGGCGGCACAGGAAAGTCCGGAAACACTGCCAGGTACTGCAGCAGCCGTTTGGGTACGCTTGAATTCCGCATTGAGTCCGTACGTACCTTCCTGGTCAAAATCAAAATCCGGACTACCGCCCTGAAGGCTTCTTATCGTCGCCTTCAGGTCAGAAATTGTAATAAAACCGATGGCGCCGGTATGTGCCAACACTTCCGTCACTGTCAAATCCGGCGCAGTAATTGTCAGACATACATCGTGGCTGCTCAAGTCGGCACCAAGATCAGCCAGCACGCTGAGATCCATTGTTAGACCAATGCTGCTACCTGACTGAATATTGGAACTGGCCAGACTCAGGTTGGTAGTAGTAAACAGGGGCGTGCCGGTAAAGCGTGTAAACGTTATTATGGAAGTCGTACTGATTTCACCGACAACATCCAGCGAACGTGCATATACCCGATAGCTTCGCTCTTCTATAAACGGGCTTGCGCCATTGATCTCCAGTGTCCATGTTTCCCAGCCATCCGAAGTACTTGCCGGCAACCAGTTCTGATTGTTGCCCGTTGTTCCGGTAAATATCCCGTTCCCGTCCAGTTCGAAGAATTGCCCGGTCGCAAGATCCTGTATTTGCACCTCTACCAGCTTCATGCCGGAACCGGTATCCGATGCAGTTCCTGATACTGGAGATGGCGGAATAGCGGTACTGACAACCTCGCCATCCAGCGGTGAGGTGATCGCAACAATCGGGTCCGTGGTATCCAGTTCAATAATCCCTGTCTTGATGGTTTCCCTGTTGCCGTTACTATCCACTGATGTGGCCTTCCATATAATCTGTCCACTGGCGTTTTCCAGCGCTGAGGTCAAAGCAATCGGATCGGTATAGAGAAACGTGGCTCCGCCAACGCCGCTTCCCGGCTCTTCGCCATTGAGCGTTACCAGTATCTGCTCACACCCCGAACACGTTAGCTCAAGGGATTGCTCACCCGGGTAGAAACCATCTGCCAGCGAGGAAGTCAGGCCGAGCGGATATGCGATTACCGAGCCTTCCTCGGTACCAAGATTAAGACCATCATCGCCAGGAGTACCAAAAGCCATCAGGTCACGATTGATGGCTGCAGCCCCGTTCATCGCAAGCGCACCGTACATGTCACCTTCCTGCCCACTGCTTGAAACAAGCTTGCGCTGCTCAATGAAGACACCGTCAAATTCACGGAAATTGTAGGCTGCACCTGAATTGGTACCCTTGCTGTTATCACCACCTGCGACCACCAGATACTGGTCAGAGCGGACCGCTACTGAACTACCAAAATATTTCTCTGGCGCAGGATCACTGGGACTCAGAATCACTACCGGCAAGGTAGCTGCTGGCAATACACTGAACGGACGTCTGTAAATATAGGCAGCACCGGCATTCACGGCCTCTGTTGCGTCGCTACTTGCACCGGCAATCACCGTATCACCGGAGATCGCTACAGCAGAGATCAGCTGCCCGGCCGGGCTGTTTAATTTGGCTTCCTGTGGCCACAGTGAGCCACTGCGTGCATACACGTATACACCACCGCCGGGGCCGCTGGCGCTAACAACAATCGAATCCCCGTCCATACCGATGCCATTACCAAACTGCTGATCTGCGGATATATCAGCGGCAAGCAGTGTGTCGCGCAATAACCACTCGAATCCGTCGAATTCAAAGACAAACCCGGATCCCGCATTACTGGCAATGTCACTATCATATTCAGCGCCGACTACTGCCCAGTTTCCGCCGACGCCAACGGATGAACCAAATCCATCGCCGGCAACATCGGCCTGACCGGAAACAACCTTCTGCCGCTCAAACCAGACCGTCCCTACCCGCTCGAACATATAGGCCGCACCGTCACCGCCATCTTTCCCGGGAGCACCCACTACAATTCGATTGCCATCAATATCCACGCTGGCACCAAACAAGTCATTCACTGCTGCGTCGCTTGCGATTATTTTCTGCTGCAAAGGCCAGTCACGACCGATACGCTTGTGGATATAGACCGCACCGGCCTTGGATAAGCCAGAATGCTCGTGCTGATGCGATCCTATTACCAGGGTATCTTCACTAACCGCTACCTGAACACCAAACTGGGCAAACGTAGTCGGATCGTAAGCGACCAGTTTTCGCTCGGTTGCCGGAATTATCCTGAAACTGAAGGCCGCACCTGAATTGACAAAACCATTGTCATCATCCGCAGGCACCCCGATGACCGCCATGTCGCCGTACAACGAGACACTGCTGCCAAACAAATCACCAACCGTTGCATCAGGCGCGCTGCGTTTCTGCTGCGAGCTCCATACGTTACCGATGCGCTGGTAAAAATAGGTGGTACCTGACACAGCTGTACCGGCTTCTGCGGTCAAACCGGTTGGCGCACCAATGATAATCGTGTCGCCATCAAGGCTCATGGCAGCACCGAAGTTTTCACCATCTATTGCATCAAATGCAGTCAGGCGTTGCTGATGTTGCCAGCCCTCTATGCCTCGCACAAAGACACTGGCTGCACCCGAACCGGATGACACCAGGCTGTTAACCCTGGACGCAACCACCAGCGTTGATCCATTCAGCTCAATCGTACGTCCAAACTCATTAAATTCGGCAAGCAGCGTGTCCACCAGGGTCTGCGCATATGTATAGTCACCACGCTCCTGTTCATAAACCAGCACTCTGCCGGCATCCTCAGGTATCGAGCCAAAATCCTGGGGTACGCCAACCGCCAGCGTATTACCATCCAATGCAACTGAGTGGCCAAAACGCTGGAATTGCTGCAAGCCCATGACGCCGGCTGGTAACCCTTCTGTATCCAGAACCTGGGTTTCAGACCAGCTGATACCATCATTGGTAAAAATGTGCGCACGACCGGTATCTGCAACTGATCCATCTGCCATTGGCG
>JAOUCV010000211.1 GCA_029859555.1 Gammaproteobacteria bacterium | reverse complement strand
TACAGCCTGATGCATTGCCATGATTAATATCGTTACTGCACTGCCAGCCGAGGCGCGCCCGCTACGCGATCACTTCAAGCTCTGCGACAAGCTGCAAAACAGCGCCTTCCCGCTGTATCGTAACGCCGATATGGCATTGATTGTTGCAGGCCCGGGCAAAGTGGCAGCAGCGGCAGCAACCGCGGTGCTGGCAGGCATTGCCCCTGCATCAACAACAAGCGCATGGCTGAATGTCGGTATTGCCGGCCATGCATATCATGCCATCGGTAGCGCCTTTATTGCCCACCGCATTACCGACCAGGCAAGCGGCAGCCACTGGTACCCGCCGCAAACACTTGCCCCGTCGCTGCCCACGGAAAATCTGCGCACGGTCGATCTGCCCGAAGCCGATTACCCGGAAGATGCGCTCTGTGACATGGAAGCCAGCGGCTTTTATCCGGTCGCCTGCCGTTTTTCAAGCAGCGAACTGGTGCAGTGCCTCAAGATCGTATCTGATAACAACGCACAACCGTCAAGCGCCGTCACTGCAAAACTCTGCAGCCAGCTTGTTACTGACCGGCTTGCCGACATCGCACAGCTGGTGCATGCACTCAGCGACCTGGCAGGAGAATACAATCACTGGCATGCGCCGCATCCGCAACTGGCACAACTGGCCGCGCGCTGGCATTTCAGCGTCTCACAGCAGCACCAGTTGCAACAGCTTGGGCGGCGCTGGCAGGCACTCGCCGGCGGAGAATCACTGATGCTTGAGCAGCTGCAGAAAAAGAACAGCGCAACCGAGGTGTTACAGTGCCTGCGGCAGCACCTCGACACCCTTGCGGGCAACGCCTGATCATGTTCAATAACATATATATAGAAGAACAGGTTGCCGCACACCCGCGCAGCCGAGCTATCTGCGAACGTTTCCCGCAGGCAACACAAATCAGCTGCGAGCGCTACGGTGAAGTATTCAACCCGAAGTCACAGGACTTTCGCCTGCAAAAGCGCAACCCGTCACTGATCCTCGCCCACAAGCATGACGGCCGCCTGCTGGAAACCCCCGAGGGCTATGGCATTGGCGGCAGTAACAACTATTATTTCTCCCATATGCTCAACTGCCTGTATGACTGCCGTTACTGTTTCCTGCAGGGCATGTACCGCTCGGCGAACTACGTGCTGTACGTAAACTACGAGGACTTTATACAGGACATAGACGCAACGCTTGCGCAGGCAAACAATGAACCCTGCTGGTTCTTCTCCGGCTATGACTGCGACAGCCTGGTACTGGAACCGGTGTCCGGCTTCGCAGAAAACTTCCTGCCTTTCTTTGCAGAGCATCCGGCTGCACACATTGAACTGCGCACCAAGAGCACGCAGATTCGCAGCCTGCTGAAACAGCCAGCCATCCCGAATGCGGTGATTGCATTCAGCTTCACCCCTGCGGAAGTCCACACGGCGCTGGAACACAAGGTCCCCACTATTGAACGACGCATCGAAGCCATGCAAAAGCTGCAGCATGCCGGCTGGCCGGTTGGCCTGCGGTTTGACCCCATGATTTATCACCCCGACTACCAGCAGCAGTACAGCCGCCTGTTTGCACAGCTGTTCGGCCCGCTGGATACCACCTGCCTGCACTCTGTCAGTCTCGGTCCGTTCCGCCTGCCACGCAGCTATTTCAGGAATATTGTGCGCCTGTATCCCGATGAGGCACTGTTTGCCGGCACTTTCACCGAGACTGCCGGCATGATTTCCTACCCGCCATCACTGGAGCGCGAAATGACAGATTTCTGCACCGGTGAATTACTGAAACATATACCAGAGGCCGCCCTGTTTCCCTGCGGGCTGGCAGCCTGATGACAGAAAAGAACATCATTGTCAGCGGCGCCAGTTCCGGCATCGGCCGTGCCATTAGCACCCGGCTGCTGCAACAGGGTTACCGGGTCACGGGAGTGGCGCGTGACTTCAGCAAGTTCCCCTGCGATGATCTGCGCTTCACGCCGGTTTGCATGGATTTATCCAATCTTGACGAACTGCCTGCCCGACTGGACGCGCTGGTCAAAAAAGATACCGTCATTGACGGCCTGATCTGCTGTGCCGGCAGCGGACGCTTTGGCTCACTGGAAGAATTCTCCGCGCCACAAATTCGCCAGTTGCTTGACCTGAACCTGACCAGCCAGCTCTACCTGGTACGCGCCCTGTTGCCCGGTATGAAACAACGCGGCAGCGGTAACATCGTTTTCATGGGCTCGGAAGCCGCACTGGCCGGCGGCAAGCGCGGCGCCGTTTATTCAGCGGCCAAATTTGGCCTGCGCGGACTGGCACAGGCACTGCGGCAGGAATGTGCAGCCAGCGGCCTGCGTGTCAGCATCATCAACCCCGGCATGGTACAGACAGAATTTTTTAACGAACTGGATTTTCGCCCGGGCGAGGCCCCCGATAATTACATTCTCCCCGACGATGTCGCGCTGGCAGTGCAGATGATTCTCGAAGCTCGCCAGGGCACCGTATTCGACGAAATAAACCTGTCGCCGCAGAAGAAAGTTGTCCGTTTTCCGAAACCCGGAGAAAGCTGAAAAAAAACCGGCGGATGAGAAATTCACAAGTTAAAATATTTCCTCACACATCAAGGGAAATTAGTCTGTGGTTTTGCAGTATAATTCGCCGCCATAAGCAACCAACGACAACATGGAACCCTGATCATGGCCAGAGTGAAGATTTTCAGCACAGCTGCCTGCCCGTTTTGCGACAAGGCAAAGCAACTACTGAAAAAATGGAACATCTCCTACGAGGAAGCCATGATCGACACCGATCCGGCGGCGCGCCGCGATTTTTCTGTTGCCACCAATGGTGCACGCACGGTGCCACAGATCATCATCGACGACGTTTGTATCGGTGGCTTCACAGAACTGACCGAAATGCACATGGATGACAAGCTTGATCATCTGATTGAACAATAACAACAGCGGGCGGGGGGCGAAATGAACGAAGAGAAAATCTACCGTATCTCGTTTTACAACCAGGGGGATATTTACGAGCTGCATGCCCGTGAAATCCACCAGGGCAACATGTATGCCTTTCTGGAAGTAGAGGATATCATCTTCGGCGAACGCTCCGCGATCGTTGTAGACCCCTCGGAAGAAAAACTGAAATCAGAGTTCGGCGGCGTAAAACGCACCTATATCCCGCTGCAGGCCGTGATTCGCATTGATGAAGTCGAGCGTGAAGGCAGCAACAAGATCATCGCAACCGATAACAGCGGCAAAGTCATGCCGTTCCCCGTGCCGCAGCACCACAACCTGCACCAACAAGACTGATTCTCTTCTTCATCACAGAATCACGCGGCGCGACTTGCCTTATGACACCAAGTATCGTCAAATAACTGCCTAGCCAAACACGTTTCTGTTTGCACAAGGAGAACCGTACCTAGCCGGAGGACCAGCATGGCCATTAATAACGTTATTCAACCAAACCGCCTCACCAACATGCAGGAAATGGAAGTTCATGTAAATGGTCCGGATGGTGCAAACCGTATGTTCATCTACAGCGGCATGGCCGAAGTAGAACTAAGCGGCGGACTGCCGCACCCGCGCTGGTCACTGGAAGTCGTCTGTTTTGACGTCGGCCGCAACTATGATGTTGAAAATGAGGAAATCATCAACATTGTTGCCACATCCTCTCTCGCCGGCACCCGCACCGACGGCGTGGCCAGCTTTGCCGGCTGGCAAATCTTCGGTGCTGCCGGTGAACTGGATGAAGAATCCGGACGGGTACGCATGAACATTGCCGCCGGTGCCCGCGACACGCAGGCGTTCCTCGAGCAGATTTCCTTTCACATCACGGTACTTGCCCGCGTCAAGGAATAACCGGCAACAGCCCGCTGCTATCAGGGTGCGAACCCCATAACAGCGGCAGCAGCCAGTAAACAAATCCGGTTATCACCACCACGCCTGCCAGGTTAAGCAGCAAACCTGCCCGGGCCATTTGCATCATGGTCACGCAGCGACTGCTGAAAACAATGGCATTCGGAGGCGTAGCGACCGGCAACATAAAGGCAAACGAGGCGGCAACCACGGTCGCCACCATCAGACCGAAGGGACTCACATCAATTGCGCTGGCCAGCGCACCCATCACCGGCAACAACAGTGACGCCGTGGCTGTATTGGACGTCACCTCGGTCAGAAAGATAACCAGCAGTACCACGGCAGCAATGACCAGTACTGTTTCGATGCCCTGCAACACGGTAAGCTGCTCAGCCAGCCAGCGCGTCAGTCCGGATTCACCAAAACCCTGCGCCAGCGCAAAACCGCCACCGAAAAGAATAATGATATCCCAGGGAATGGTAACTGCCGTTTTCCAGTCCAGCAGGAATTCTCTTCTTTTCAGGTTCACAGGGATCACGAACAACAGCAAGGCACCGCCAATGGCAATGGTTGAGTCCTTCACCAGCGCCAGCCCGGCAGGCTGGTAGAGGCCGCGCAGGATCCACAGCAGGGCCACTGTCGCAAACACCAGCGCCACCTGCTTCTCCTGCCTGGACATCGGCCCCAGCGCAGCCAGCTGCTGCTGAATCAGGGCCGCGCCGCCAGCAATCTGCATGCCTGTTTGCCGGCACAGTATGC
>JAOUCV010000210.1 GCA_029859555.1 Gammaproteobacteria bacterium | reverse complement strand
TTGCTGCTGGCCACCGGAGAGCAGGCTGCCAAGGGAATCGAGCCGGTCCTTGACCTCGTCCCAGAGTGCGGCACGGCCGAGGCAGCGCTCGACGATGATATCGAGGTCGGCCTTGTCTTTTATGCCTGACAGGCGCGGGGCAAGAGCCACATTATCATACACCGTCATCGGCAGCCCGACTGGCAAGGGGAATACCACGCCGATACGGGAACGCAATGCATAGACATTTTTCAGGTGACGGACATCCAGACCGTTGAACAGAATTTCGCCGTCAACATGCATATTGGCGTTAAACGTGTTCATGCGATTGAGTGTCTTCAGGAACGAGGTCTTGCCGGCATTGGCCGGCCCGATGATGCCAAAAATTTCGTGCTCACGGATGTCCAGGCTGACGTTGCTCAGTGCGGGTTGATTGCCGTAACGGATCGTCAGGTCACGGACCTCCAGCTTGACGGCTGCCTGTTCCGTTTGCGCTGCAGGCGGGATGGCTGCCCCCTGTATGCTGGCTACCATTTCTTTTTCCCGCGCAGGTAGATGCGGAAGGCAATCGAGAGGCTGTTCATGATCAGCACCATGGCGATCAGCACCAGCGCCACACCGTAGGGCAGGTTCTCGGGAACGCCGGGCACCTGGGTGGAGACCACGAACAGATGCAGTGACATGGCCATGGTCTGGTCAAAGATCCCCTGCGGCAGGAACGGGGTGAAGAATACCGCGCCGGTGAACATAATCGGTGCGGTCTCACCAGCAGTGCGCGATACCTCGAGGATGACGCCGGTGAGAATGCCACTGACAGCGTTGGGCAGCACCACGCGGCGGATGGTTTGCCAGCGAGTGGCGCCCATGTTCCAGCAGGCTTCACGGAAGGCGAAGGGAACCGCCTGCAGTGATTCGCGGGTCGCCACAATGACAACGGGTAGCGTCATGATGGCCAGTGTCAGACTGGCGGCGAGGATGCTGGTGCCAAATTTGAAAAACAGCACGAAGGCCCCGACGCCAAACAGTGCATGAACGATAGATGGCACACCGGCCAAATTGATAATGGCCAGATTTATGATGCGGGTGAACCAGTTCTCGCCGGCATATTCACTCAGATAGATGGCGGCTGCGATTCCCAATGGCACGGAGATCAGCAAGGCCACCGCCACCAGCCAGACGGTACCCAGCAGGGCGGGGAAGATGCCGCCCGCTGTCATGCCATCGGTCGGGCTGGTGAACAGGAAGTCGATCGAGATGACCGAGCCGCCTTTTACTATGAGGGTGCCGAGGATGAGTAGTACCGGTGCAATCAGCAGCATGGTCATCAGCAGAAACAGGATCTTGAACAGACGCTGGACCCGCTGGTTTTTAATATTGAGCTCAGAAGTCTCGAACATTACCTTATCCCTTGCGTATTCCGCGGACGATCAGGTCGGCAGTCAGGTTAATAACGAAGGTGATCAGGAACAGGAAGATGCCGATGGTGAACAGTACCTGGTAGTGATCGGAACCCACGGCGGTTTCACCCAGTTCCGCGGCAATGGTGGCCGTCAGCGCGCGTACCGAGTCGAATACGCTGCCCGGCATGTTGATCGAGTGACCGGTGGCCATCAGTACGGCCATGGTCTCGCCGAAACCGCGGCCGACACCCAGCAGCACAGCGCCCAGTAGACCGTTTTTTGCAGCGGGTAGTACCGTTTTGTAGATCACCTGCCAGCGGGTCGCGCCCATGGCTTCGGCTGCTTCACGATAACGGTCGGGCACGGCTTTGAGTGCGTCCTCGGCAATGGAGGTCATGATAGGGGCTGCCATCAGTCCCAGAATGATGCCGGCATTCAATACATTCAGTCCCACCGGGACATCAAACAGTTCAATAATCAACGGGTTCATGATGCTGAGCCCGATGAAGCCCCATACCACCGAGGGAATGGCGGCCAGCAGTTCCACCAGTACCTTGAGGGTCTCACGCGTCTTGCCGCTGGCAAATTCGGCAATATAAACCGCTGTGCCCAGTGAAAACGGGATAGCCACCAGCATCGCCAGCCCGGTGACACTGGCAGTACCGGCAATCAGCGCCAGGATGCCATATTCCGGGGCGTCCTCATCAGCGGGGTACCAGTAGGGAGAAGTAAAAAACTCCTGGAAATCGAAGCGGTCGAGAATGAAGCCGAAGCCTTCCTTGGTGACGAAGGCAAAGATCCCGACGACAAAGATGATGGCCGAGATGCCACCGATGAAGACCAGCGCCTGCACCAGTTTGTCGATATACCAGTCAGCATTACGGCGATCGAACGCTGCCATATCCACAGTCTTCGTCATTGGCTGGCCAGACATCTCAGGACGCTTCCTCACCGCGCAGGATTTCCATCAGGTCCCGAATCTGCACAGCCATGTCACGGTAAAGTTCTTCCAGTCGCTGCACGCCGGCTGCATCCCCACTTTCCGGGGCGGGGCCGACATCCCATTCCAGCGGGGTGGTGTGGAAGGGAATCTGGTCGAAATAGGACTTGACCGGGCCCTGCAGGCTGACAATGACATGCTGCGTGGTCAGTTGTAGCGGGGTCATGTCAACGGGACTGGGCCTGGCGCTAACAGCAAGGTTTATGCCGTGGTTTTCCAGAAAGTCCACCATGGCCGGATTCAAGGCCGCGGCAGGTTGACGTCCGGCACTGATGTAGCGGCCACTTTCGGGAAAGTTTTTGCGGGCAATGGCCTCGGCGATCTGGCTTTGGCAACTGTTGTCCTCGTCTATGAACAGGATGTTGTATATCTTGGGTGCTTTGGTATCCCCGGTGGCAGCGAAGACGGTTTCCTCGCAGAGGTTCTTGGCCTGGTCTGCGACGCGCTTCAACTGGGTGAAAACAGCGAACATCGCCAGCAGATTCTTGACTGTATCGCGGTCGTCATTGGTCATTAATTCGGCATAAATGATGTCCAGGTCATTTTCCATTTGCTCTTCCATGATCATGGTGCCTTTCGCCATGTCAGGGTTGAGCTCGTTAAAGGCCTTGATCGACTGGCTGAGCATGAGATAAGTCTCACTGCCGACGCGTTCCAGTTCACGGGACAAGGGGCCTGACGGAGGCGATGACAGCTGTAATGACTCGCGGGCGATGGTGACGGCGTAATCCCCGATCCGTTCCAGTTCGATATTTGCCCGGATCACCGAGGACAGCATTCGCAGATGACCCGCACTCGGCAGGTGCAGAGCAATAAATTTATGACATAACTGGTCGATCCGTCGCATGGAGCGGTTGATTACATGGTCTTCAAGTACGGTGGCGGATGCGAGCTTGTTGTTGCCGGTTTGCAGCGCATGCATGGCGTTCTTGATCGCCATTTCCACCAGGTCGGCCATCTCTGCCACCTGCCCACGGATAGCGGTCAGATCTTTTTCCAGACGTTCTTCGTAGTGACTCATTGTCTAGCGTCCCGTGGCTGGTACCTTGAATAATATTATTGCCCCCTCTCCCTTCGGGAGAGGGGGCAAGTTGTGAATCAGTCGCACTTCACGGCGCGTACCGGGGCGTAACCTTTTTTCACCAGGATACACTGGCCGGTATCGCTCAGGATCCAGTCCATGTACTCCTTGATCGCGCCCTGGGGCTCGCCGTTGGTGTACATGAATAGCGGACGGGCAATCGGATAGCTGCGGTCGCTGGCGGTTGCCACAGTCGGGCTCACGCAGGCATCCGCGCCGTCTGTAGCGATGCAGACCATCTTGAGGTGGTCCGTTGCGTAGGCCAGACCGCTGTAGCCGATGGCGCAGGGTGTCTTTTCAACCAGGTCGACAACATCTTTTGATCCGTGCATGTCGAGGGTGCCCTGGCGATACTTGCCGCCCTTGCCGAGCACGGTCTGCTGGAAATAGGCATAGGTACCTGAATTGTTCTGCCGACTCACTACCACAATTTTATCCTTGCAGCCGGGTACGGTAATGCCCATATCCGACCACTTTTTGACCTTGGGGCCACGGGCGTAGATGTCTTTCAACTGTGCCAGCGACATCGATGTGACCGGGTTGTCCTTGTGAATGAATACGGCAAGGGCATCATAACCGACGACATGCTCGACCGGTGTCTGGCCGTTTTTCTTGGCGAGGTTCATTTCCTTAGCCTTCATACTACGGCTGGCGTTGGCGATATCGACTGTGCCGTTGATCATGGCCGCAATGCCGGTCCCGGAGCCGCCACCGGAGACGGCAACCGCTACCTCGGGATTTACCTCGGGATAGGCCTCAGCCCAGGCCTGGGCAACGTTGACCAGGGTGTCAGAGCCCTTGTTCTGAATCAGGGTACGTGCCTGCGGGGCCATGGAGGCCAGCAGGGATGATGTCAGCAGTGTGGCGGCAATGATGATTTTTGCTTGCATGATGTATGGCTCCTGTACAAGGGTCGTTTCTGGTTGCAGATAAACACTGATTTACTCCCGACACCTGCGTCTTGCCGGGTTAGCTGGCAGTGCCCTGCTTGCTAAATTGACGTGACGACCAGGATTTAAACCGGGAAGGCTTTTAAAATCTGAGTCAGCAATTAGAAACGAAATATAGCAGCCATATGTTACCGTTTTGTTACTTCTTACCCTTACCCTTACCCTTACCCTTACCCTTACCCTTACCCTT
>JAOUCV010000209.1 GCA_029859555.1 Gammaproteobacteria bacterium | reverse complement strand
TGTTTTAACCGGTATCTCTACAATATGGCAGCTATCTGCTTCTGCACCTCATCAAGGGGCAAACTTGCATCGACAACACGATAGCGGCCAGGGTCGTTCTCAGCCATCTCCAGGTAGTTTCTCCTTACCCGCTCGAAAAAGCTTACTTTTTCCTGTTCAAAGCGGTCCATTGCACCCCGCTCACTGGCCCGTGCCAGCCCGATCTCAACCGGTACATCCAGCAACAGCGTCAGATCCGGTCTGAAGTCGCCCTGAACAAGTGTTTCCAGCTTCGCGATGACACTGCTATCAATGCCGCGGCCGCCACCCTGGTAGGCGTAGGTTGCATCGGTGAAACGGTCACACAGTACCCACTGCCCCTGTTCCAGCGCCGGCCAGACAACCTTTGCCAGGTGCTCGGCACGCGCTGCAAACATCAACTGCAATTCACAGGTGGAATCCATGCCGGTGTACGCCGGGTCCAGCAACAAACCACGAACTGCCTCACCCAGCGGCGTGCCACCCGGTTCGCGGGTTAAAACAACCTCCTTGCCGGCAGACAGCAACTGTTGATGAATAAAATCAATATTGGTCGTTTTACCGACACCCTCTATACCCTCTACCGTTATAAAGCTGCCTTTCATTATAAATGTCCTGATGGCGGCAGTTTGATGCCCTTCTTTTTCTTCTGGAATTTATCAACTGCCAGGTTGTGCTGCTTTAATGTTGCCGAGAAATAATGCCTGCCTTCACCCATAGACACAAAATACAGACTCTTCCCCTTCGCCGGATGTAACACCGCTCGAATCGCATCGGCACCGGGCATGGCAATCGGCGTCGGCGGCAGACCTGCACGGGTATAGGTGTTATAAGGCGTATCGTTCAACAAATCGCGCTTGCGTATATTGCCATCGAATGAATCTCCCATGCCATAGATAACGGTTGGATCTGTCTGCAGGCGCATGCCTTTTTGCAGGCGCCGCACAAACACACCGGCAATAATCGGCCGCTCTTCTACCGCCCCGGTTTCTTTCTCGACGATGGAGGCAAGTATCAGTGCCTCATCAGCCGATTTTAATGGCAGGCCTTCCTCACGCTGTTCCCATTCAATGGTTAACCGGTCACTCATCGCCCGCATGGCACGCGCCAGAAATTCCACATCTGTCATGCCGCGGGTGAAATAGTAGGTGTCTGGCAGGAACCGCCCCTCGGGATGCTGGCCCGGCCGCCCCAGCAATTCCATAATCCCGGTATCCGTCTCATCGGACAGGGTATGCACAAGCACCGGGTCTGCATGTATGCGTTGCAGCATCTCCCTGAAGCTATGCCCTTCAATCAGGGTCAGCTCATATTGATTGACCTTGCCTTCGACCAGCTGCTCCAGCAGGGTCCGCGGCGTCAGTCCCTGCTGCAGAATGTACTCACCCGCCTGCAAACGTCTTGCCGCATCCATTTGCCGACCCAGCAAGATCAATAAGCGCGGGTACTGGATAATGTTTCTGGCATGCAGGTCATGGGCCAGCTTGTTCAGGGAACTGCCGGGCGGCACGCTATACAGTATCTCCTGCCCAGGAATATCCAGTGCGCTATCACTAAATTGCTGGTACCGACCCAGCATAATGATCGCGGCAAACACGGCCAGCAGCAGCAGCAATATGAACAGCTGCAACCAGCGTATGCCCTTGTTGTTGGTCCCGGTATCAGTACTCATGGTGGTATTGCCTTATGTCCGCCACTGCCAGCCAGGCTCAGTTTCGGAAGCAAGCAAGTCCTGTAGACGTGACGTGATTATTCCCCGGGTATATTTTCTGTCATCTATCGAGATGACCGGCCAGATACCGATCAGGCTGTTGCAAATAAATACTTCCTCGGCCGCTTGCAAATCGGCCATCCCGAGCTGGCAAACCTCTGTGTTAATGGACAACTGGTCTGCAAGCGCCAGCAGCTGTGAACGCATAATACCGGCAACACCGCAACGCTGCAGATCAGGGGTCAGCAATACCCCGTCTCTGACCAGAAACAGGTTACTCATGGTGCCTTCAACCAGGTGATTCCCGGAATCCAGCAGTAGCCCTTCCATAATGCCGGTATCGTCCCATTCCTGTCGCGCCAGCACCTGCTCAAGCCGGTTCAGATGCTTGATACCTGCCAGCCTCGGGTTATGCCCCAGCCGCATGTCACACATGCGTACCGCCACACCCTGCCGCGCACAGGCCAGCGGTAAATCGGGCCAGTCATGCAACTGCAGAATCCGCGTCGGCGCAGGCCGGGCAGGTACCCGGTAACCTCGCCCGCCAGGACCTCGGGTTACGATAATCTTGACAACTGCCCTGCCAGCTCCATCGACAAGCTGCCGGTACTCCTCTGCAAGCAGCAACTCGTCCACAGCTTCGATACCCAAACGGGCACAGCCTGCCTGCAAGCGTTGCAGGTGTTGCTGCCAGTGACCAGGCTCACCCTCAACTACCGCAATGGTTTCGAAGAGGCCATCGCCATACAGCAGGCCACGATCGGTCGAAGCGACACAATCCGTCATACGTCCATTAATGATTGTTCCGGTCATGTGTCTTCCAGCCCCACTGCACGCAGCAACCCTTTCGCCTTGGCCCGGGTCTCATCCAGCTCCGCCCCGGCATCGGAGTCAGCGACAATACCCGCACCGGCACGAAATTGCAGCTGCTTGCCAGAACTGACAATACTGCGTATCAGGATATTAAGATCCATACTGCCCTCGCCGTTGATATAGCCCATCGAGCCGGTATAGGCACCGCGCGCCTGCTGCTCAAGCTCGGCAATAATTTCCATGCAGCGCACCTTGGGACAGCCGGTAATAGTACCGCCGGGAAATACCGCGCGTATCACCTCACCCGGAGAAATATTGTCACGTAAACGCCCGCGCACATTGGAGACGATATGGTGCACATGGGCATAGGATTCAAGCACCATCAGCTCATTTACCTCAATCGTGCCCGGCACGCAGAGCCTGCCGAGGTCATTGCGTTCAAGGTCTATTAACATGATGTGCTCTGCACGTTCTTTCGGGTGTGCCAGCAGCTCTTCTGAATAGGCAGTATCTGCCTGGTGTGAGTCACTGCGCGGCCGGGTACCTGCAATCGGGCGGGTTTCAACCAGGCCATCACGAACACTGACGAGGCGTTCCGGGGAGGAACTGATAATCGCGGTATCATGCCAGCTCGCCAGCCCGCTAAACGGTGACGGGTTGTGGACGCCCAGATGATCAAAAAGCATATCCGTATCCACCGCCTGCTGCAGCCGGATATCCCATTGCCGGGAAAGATTCACCTGAAAGACATCGCCTTCCTGGATATATTCATGAATGCGCGCCACGGCATCAAGATATTGCTGTGGTTCGGCCTCGTTGACCGATGTCACTTTTAGCCGGGTCGCTGGGGAGTCAGCTGCAACTGGCAGGGAATTGATATCAGCTGCTATTGCCTGCACAGCTTCACTTTCACCTGCCTCGCCTGCAATACGGGTGATGCCTGTTTCATGGTCCACTATCACAGCCGTGGCAAATCGTGTTGCGATGGCAGTCGGCAACAAGCTGTCTGCCGCCGGCAGCTGCAGGCAGGGCTCTATTTGCGCAACCAGTTCATAACCCAGGTAGACAAACCAGCCACCACTAAAGGGCAGCGTCTTATCGCCAGGTGATGCAAACTGGTTCTGCTTCCACCAGCCATCAAAAGTCTTGAGAAAATCATTGCCGCAGGGAGTCACTGTTTCGGGCACGGTCAGGTTGCCATCCGCGTCAAGCACCAGGCTGGCACCGGGAAAGGCAAACAGGATGTCATAGCGACCCTGTGCAGTACTTTTCAGAAGGTGCGGATAGCGGTGAGGATTCAACCGATGCAGGTCAACCGGGTTAAAGCTGCTGTCGACAGTCTTGACGATAGCTGTCATGCCTGGTGAACAACCCATGCTGCCGGCGCCAGCATCACGCAGGACACCTGGAGATTAGCTTAGCCGGCTAAAAACCAGCGTTCCATTGGTACCACCAAATCCAAAGGAATTCGATATGGCAGTAGTTATTTCCATCTCGCGTGCAGTGTTGGGCACATAATCCAGGTCACACTGCGGGTCCGGGTTATCCAGGTTGATGGTTGGCGGCGCCACCTGGTCACGGATAGCGAGCAAGGTAAACACGGCTTCAACACCACCGGCGGCACCGAGTAAATGCCCGGTCATCGATTTTGTCGAACTGATAGCGACCTGGCCGGCCAGCTCACCAAACGAGCGCTTGATGGCCAGTGTCTCGGCAACATCACCGGCTGGCGTCGATGTGCCATGGGCATTGATATAATTAACATCCGCATGGTTCAGCCCGGCATCAGCCAGTGCGGCGTCCATGCACTGGGCAGGTCCTTCTCCACCCTCGGAAGGCTGTGTCATATGGAAGGCATCACCACTCATACCAAAACCCGAGATCTCGGCATAGATATTCGCGCCGCGGGCGCGGGCCTGTTCATATTCTTCCAGCACCACGATGCCGGCACCGTCACTGAGGACAAAACCGTCACGATCCGTATCCCATGGGCGGCTCGCCGCGGCCGGGTCATCATTGCGGGTTGATAAGGCACGTGCGGATGCAAAACCACCGATACCGGTAGG
>JAOUCV010000208.1 GCA_029859555.1 Gammaproteobacteria bacterium | reverse complement strand
CGAGTTCGACAGTGAATATGACTATGGCATGAAGAAGCGCAAGGGTGCCTACCTGCCTTTTAACATGTCCTACCCGCAGCGTTACGTGATCGACCCGAACATGATCGGTACGGACGAGGCGCAGAAGGCAAAGGACGCCTGCAAGTACGACGCCATTGACCTCGACATGCAGGAAAGCGAGACCACGCTGACCGTCGGCGCCATCATCTGGGCCACCGGCTGGCAGCCTTACGATGCCGACAAGATTCAGCCGTATGGCCATGACCGCTTTGACAACGTTGTCAGCAGTGTCGAGTTCGAACGCATGCTTGACCCGTTTGGCCCGACCGGCGGCAAGATCGTGCGTCCGGGTGACGGCAAGGAAGCAAAAAATGTTGCCTTCATTCAGTGTGCCGGTTCACGTGACCGCAACCACCTGAAGCACTGCTCACGCATCTGCTGCATGGCGACACTAAAACAAACCACGTACCTGCGCGAGAAATTTGAAGACGACTTCAAGGCCAGTGTCTATTACATCGACATCCGTGCCATCGACCGTATTGATGACTTCTACCAGAAGATACAGGACGACGAAAACGTCAACTTCATCAAGTCCAAGGTTGCCAGCATCACCGAAGACAAGGAAACCGGCAACCCGATCCTGCACGGTGTCGACACCGAGGGCTACCACCGCTACAGCAACCCGCATGACCTGTGCGTGCTGGCCGTCGGCATGGAACCAAGCGTACCGAAAAACGCCTTCCCGATCGACGTGGTCATCAACGACAACGGCTTTATCGAGGCCGACGAAAAGAACGGCGGTATCTTCGCGGCCGGTTGTTCATCTGATGCGCTGGATGTTAACCGCGCAGTACAGAGTGCAACGGCCAGTGCATTGCGTGCAATCCAGGTGGTAAACCGGGTTGCGGGAACGGAGGGTTAAACAGTGTCAGACGAAATTAAAACAGGTGCCTATATCTGCAAGGGCTGTGGACTTGGCGACCGCCTCGACTGCGGTCAACTGGCCACCATCGCCGAGCGCGAAGGCAAGGCCAACGTCGTTAAGGAACATGACTTCCTGTGCAACGCCGAAGGTGTGGCGATGATCCAGAACGACATCGATAACGAAGGCGTTAACAAGGTCATGATCGCAGCCTGTTCGCGTCGCTCCAAGTCCGAGGCATTCAGCTTCGAAAACGTTGCCATCACCCGCGCCAACCTGCGCGAAGGTGTCATCTGGGTGCGCCCGGACACCGATGAGGCAAAAGAGACCACCCAGGAAATGGCAGCTGACTACGTGCGCATGGGCTGTGCTGAAATCAAGTACATGAACCTGCCGCACAGCAGCGAAGAAGCTGCCAGCAACAACAGCCTGCTGATTGCCGGTGGTGGAATTGTCGGCATGACCGCAGCGATCGAGGCAGCAGCAGCCGGTTATCCGGTCACTATTGTTGAAAAGAGTGGCCAACTGGGTGGTAGTGCAGCGTTTGAATACAAGCGTGTACCGGAACATATGCCATATGCGGAACCGGAAGACACCGGAGTCGCCGAGATGCTCGCGAAGGTCGAGGCTGACAGCAAGATCACCGTTCACCTCAACTCGACCATCACCAAAACCAGCGGTGCGCCGGGGCGTTTCTCGGCAGACATCTCCACCGAGTCAGGTTCAACCAGCACTGCAAACTTCGGCGCCATTATCATGGCCTCGGGCGCTCGCAACTACGACGCCAACCAGCTGCCGGAACTGGGTTACGGCAAGACGCCGGACGTTATCGACCAGGCAGGGCTTGAAAAACTCGCCGTGGAAGCCAATGGCGGCCCGATCAAGCGTCCCAGCGATGGCAAGGAAGTCGGCAACGTCGTTTTCGTACAGTGCGCCGGCCAGCGTTCCTCCACGGAAGGCCACCTGCCCTACTGTTCCGGTCACTGCTGCCTG
The DNA here is from genome assembly GCA_029859555.1 of Gammaproteobacteria bacterium. GTDB lineage: Bacteria > Pseudomonadota > Gammaproteobacteria > UBA9214 > UBA9214 > UBA9214. The sequence goes on along the minus strand of JAOUCV010000208.1, from coordinate 2,695 downwards.
ACTTCCATCAAGCAGGCGATGTATTTCAAGGACCAGAACCCGAAGATTGACACCAACATCATTTACAGTGACATGCGTACCCCGGGTGCCGGTGGTGAGGACTTCTACCGCAGCGGTCAGCAAAAGGGCATCACCTTCACCAAGGGCAGCGTCAGTGAAGTCACCGTCGGCGCGAATGGCCCCGAGGTCAGGTTCAACGACCTTATCCTGGCGCAGGAAGTCAACGAAAAGGCCGACCTGGTGGTACTGGCAACCGGCCAGATCCCGAACTCCGGTGTCGACATCGATTTACCGGTCACAGCGGATGCAGACGATGACGAAGCGGCGGAAAATCCCGCACCGGAAGTCAAGGTCGAGTCCATCCTCAACCTGACCTACCGCCAGGGACCGGATCTGCCTCACTTGAAAAACGGCTTCAACGATTCGCACTTCATCTGCTTCCCGTATGAAACCCGTCGTACCGGCATCTATTCCGCCGGTCCGGTACGCCGTCCGATGGACATGGCACAGGCGAAAGAAGATGCCACCGGTGCAGCCCTGAAGGCCATCCAGGCCCTTGAGAATGCCAAGCTCGGCCGCGCCGCACACCCGCGTTCCGGTGACCTGTCATTCCCGAGTTTCCGCAAGGAAGGCTGCACGCAGTGCAAGCGTTGCACCGTGGAATGTCCGTTTGGCGCCATTGACGAGGACGAAGAACGCTATCCGCAGTTCAACGAGGCTCGTTGCCGTCGCTGCGGCACCTGCATGGGCGCCTGCCCGGTTCGGGTTATTTCCTTCGAGAACTACTCGGTGGAGACCGTCGGTCAGCAGCTCAAGGCGGTTGATATACCGGATGAGTTTGACGAGAAGCCACGCATCCTGGTACTGGCCTGTGAAAACGATGCCTACCCGGCACTCGACATGGCCGCGCAGAATGGTAATAACTATTCCGAGTTTGCCCGCGTCGTTCCGGTCCGTTGCCTCGGTTCGGTCAACACCATCTGGATCACCGACGCACTCAACAGCGGCTACGACGGCATCATCCTGATGGGCTGCCAGAAAGGCGAGAACTACCAGTGCCACTTTGTAAAGGGTTCCGAGATCGCCCATGTACGCATGAGCAAGATCGATGACACACTGCAGTCACTGAGCCTTGAGGCCGAGCGCGTCGCAACCTACGAGGTTGCTATTACCGATATTGAGCGGGCACCACAACTCATCAATGACATGGCCGAGACTGTCGAGAAAGTCGGCATGAGCCCGTTCAAGTTTTAGTTCCAGGAGAACACTAATGAGTGATGCAAACAACCAAATGGTCGAGCAGTACCGCAACGACTTTCTCCGTGAAGTTGAAGACAATGTTGAGGAAGGCGAATGGGTAAAGATGTGCATGCAGTGTGGCGTGTGCTCCGGCTCCTGCCCGCTGGGTCCACACTGGGATCACCCGCCGCAGGAACTGTTCATGATGATCCGCGCCGGCAAACGTGACGAGGTACTGCAATCCTCATCCATGTGGATGTGTACTTCCTGTTACAACTGTATCGTGCGCTGCCCGCGTGAACTGCCGATCACCCACATCATGCACGGCCTTGCGCATTACGCAAAACGCCTCGGCATTGCACCGAAGGAACAGCCGACCCACAAGTTCGCGCAACTGTTCTGGAACAACCTGACCAAGACCGGCCGTGTTAACGAACTGCGCCTCGGTCTGTCGCTGTATTTCATGAATGGTATTGGCGAGGGCATCAAGACCTCGCTGAAGATGCAGAAAATCGGTCTCGGCATGTTAATGACCAAGCGCCTCACCCCGATGGAACTGATTGGCGGTCACAAATGCAAGGACGCCAGGGGTCTGCAGGCAATACTGAAAAAGGCAGAAGAACTTGAAGCTGCGCGTATTCCCGCAGCCGGCAAGTGAGGAAATAAATCATGGCTAAAAAATCCTATTCATTTTACCCCGGTTGCTCTTCACAGAAGGCCGCTTCCGCATCCAACTACATGACCTCGGTCGACAGCATGTGCAAAACGCTGGATATCGAACTTAACGAGATCCCGGACTGGAACTGCTGTTCCGCCTCGATCGGTTATGCCGGCGGTGGCGAATTGCCGCGCCTGGCACTGTCTGCCCGCAACATGGCGATCAGTGAGCAGACCAATCCCGGTCAGGATATCGTTGCTACCTGTGCCGCCTGCTGGCTGGCCACCAAGGAGACCCAGGAGCGTCTGCATGACGATGACGGCCTGATGGCCGAAACCAACGAGGCCCTGGCCACCGCCGGACTCAAGGTTGAAGGCAACCAGAAAATCCGCCACATGGTGGAAGTGCTGATCGAGGATCTCGGCTACGAGGAAATGGGCAGCCACGTCAAGAAGCCGCTGGACGGCCTGAAGATTGCCGGCTATGTCGGCTGCCAGACCAACCGTCCGTTCGGTATCGACGGCGAGTCCTACGAGAATCCGAAATACCTCGACAAGCTGGTTGAGACCATGGGTGCCGAACCGATTGAAAACTACGACAAGAAAGTGTCCTGCTGTGGCGGCGCACTGGCCTTCTCCGAACCGGAAAAGAGCCAGGCCCTGATCAAGGACATCATCGAGTCTGCCTATGACGGCGGCGCTGACATGATTGTTACGCCTTGCCCGGTATGCCAGATGAACGTCGAGGTCTACCAGGACCACATCAACCAGAAGTACAAGACCAATTTCAAGATGCCGG
>JAOUCV010000207.1 GCA_029859555.1 Gammaproteobacteria bacterium | reverse complement strand
GCCCGAGCTGTGCAAAGGAGCAAAGTGGCCTGAAACTCAAGTGGCCGAAAGACACTACCTGGGAAACAGAGGGGTGGGCAGACTTCACGGTTGATTTTGACGTGCGCCGCTCCATTACCCTGGCTAAACCCAACGCCGGACCCAACAAGAAATATATCCTCAAACCCGTGTTGCAAATCCTGACAACCGAACTGGCCGGCACTTTTATTCACGGCATGGTCATCGATGTCGGCCTTACCGATCCAATGATTCGTGAAGACTGCGTGGTTTATGTGTTTGAAGGTAACAGCAGTACAGTGACGCCGGATGACTACTGCAGTCTGGATTTTGAAGGTGCAGACTGTGACGGGGAACGTGGCGATACCGCGCTGACAACGGCAACCGTGGATTTTGATGACGCTAGCGGTGATTATCTGTACAGGACCATGTTCCTCTATCCGGGTTTCTATACGGTCGCGCTAACATGCGAAGATGACTCTGCTGACACAGAGGAAACCCCGACCTTTATCGGTAAGACCAGCTTCTTTGCAGATACCGTGGCAAACGGTGCCGAGCATGATTTCAGGCTGGCCGACATCGTGCTAACCCTGACCAAGGAGCTGACCGCAGACGACAGCCCCTACGAAGAGGGCGAGAAGATCGGCTACAGCTATACGGTTACCAATAACAGTGCATTGGAAGCGGATGGCGTTGTTGGTCCGGTGGTTGTGACGGATGACAAGGCCGATGTTAGCTGTGATGATGTGGACACTGTTGGCAACAATGATGACAATCTGGATCCGGGTGAGACGGTTAGTTGTACGTCCAGCTACACAGTGACCCGAAGCGATGTTGAGGCAGGCAGCGTCACCAATACGGCAACTGCCTCGATGGGCAGTACCCGCTCCAATACGGTCTCGCTGACTGCTGCTACCGCCACTACACCGGTACTGGTGATCGTCAAGTCAGGAGAACTGGATGGTACGTTCGCGGTCGATCAGACAATCAGCTACAGCTTTGAAGCTGCCAATAAGGGTAATGTTGATTTGACCAATGTTGAAATCTCCGATGCGCTGTCGGGGCTGGGTGTGCTCAGCTGCACACCGGCTCAGCCGCTTGCGCTGCTGGCGATCGATGCAGTAATTAGCTGTGACGCTTCCTATACCATCAGTGCGCAGGATGTGACGGATGGTTCGGTCAGCAACACGGCCAGCGCTACTTCCACCGAGACGGGTGCGGTGGACAGCAACACGGTGATACTGCCTGCGCCGTAACAGCTTGCTCACTCTCTGCAAGCAAAAGGAAACCGGCTGCGGCCGGTTTCTTCATTTATGCCGGGATGAAAAAGAGGCTGCTGTTCTTTGAGGGTGTGAGGTTAGCCAGTAGCGAAACCTGGTGGCTCCATCACTTCATGGAACAGGGGGCTACCGGGTTGTATGTCACAAGGTGGTTCAGACAGGAAATGCAGCAATATAAAAATATTGAGCTTCAGGGGTAGCAGCTTGGAATGTTGCCGGCAATCATTCTTGAAATTCCATTTGGAGAAATCTGGATCTGACGGCCGTATTCAGTTCCCCTATCATCGCACAGTGACATGACAGCGATGGCGCCGCCTTCATTGGTCGAGCCGTCGGGGTTGAATTCCAGATTTCTGTTCCAGCTCCAGCTGGTACGCATTTTAATGCCGCTAGTGACTGGCTGGCCACGGAACAGCAATGTGTCGGACCCGGATTCATAGCTATTGTTGTTGTAATTACCTTCATCGGCAAAAACAATATAGCCAGTTGTCCAGACTTTTTCTGAACCGCTACAGGTGGGATTGCTGGCGTTCGGTGAACTGGATCTGCACATGATGACGCGCACATCGCGTTTAGCTGCCTCGGCACGCGCCATGTGGACGTGGGTGACCACCGAGTTGAGCTGGGTTGCCAGGCGGTTGTCCTTGACCATGTGGCCGATGCCGGGAACCGCGGTTGACAACACGATCGCGACAATGCCCATGGTGATGAGAATTTCCGGTAAGGTGAAGCCGCCTGATGTGCTGCGTGGATTCATATAGTTCGCCTGTCAGAGTGATGAGCAACCGGTAAAAGTTTGCTGCACTGGTATATATCGACAGGTAGATGCAGATGCTGAAGATCTGCATAAGCTTGCGCTGTGGAGCGTCCGTTCTAATTAGCCTGACATGCTAAATAGCATAGTCAAATCAATAGCTTGTATATTTTTTGTGAGGGCGCCAATGGAGATAAAATCAACCCCCGTGCCGGCGGTGTCACGCAGATTTTCAAGGCTGATATTGCCCGAGGCTTCAAGTTCTGCGCGCCCGGCAACGTGCTGTACCGCCGCCGTCAGGGCATCAGTGTCAAAGTTGTCCAGCAGCAGCCGGTCGGCGCCGGCGTCCAGTGCCTGCTGCAGCTGGTCTTCATTTTCGACTTCCACTTCAATCATCACGTTTGCGTGGCTGTTTCTTGCAGCGCTGACAGCATTGTGGATGGAGCCGGTGGCGGCAATATGATTTTCCTTGATGAGAATGCTGTCATATAAACCACTGCGATGATTATCACAGCCCCCGGTACGGACGGCGTATTTTTGTGCCTGGCGCATACCCGGTATGGTCTTGCGTGTATCCAGTATCCGTACCGGCAGGTCTGCCACGGTATCTGCATAACGACGGGCGAGTGTCGCCGTGGCGGACAATGTCTGCAGGAAGTTCAGGGCAGTACGTTCACCGCTGAGGATGGATCGTGCCGGGCCAGTCACGGTGCATAACGTCTGGTTATCCTTGAGGCTATCGCCATCATGAGCTTGCCAGCACACCGATATGCGACTGTCCAGTTCAGCGAATACGGCATCAAACCACGGTTGGCCGCAGAGCACTGCCTGTTGCCGGCAAATGACAGTGGCAGATGCCGTTTGGCCGTCCGGAATCAGTGTAGCAGTGATATCACCGCTACCGATGTCTTCATCCAGTGCTGCACGTACCGCATGCAACATGGATTCTTCAAGGACATCCAGTAACATTCAGGTGGACAGTTCCAGCAGTTCTATTTCGAACACCAGCGTGGCATTCGGCGGGATAACACCACCGGCACCGGCAGCACCATAGGCCAGTTCCGGCGGCACCAGCAGGCGTCGAACTCCACCCACCTGCATACCCTTTACGCCTTCATCCCAGCCCGGGATAACATAGCCGCATTCCATCGGAAAGCTGAAAGGCTCGTCACGGTCACGGCTTGAATCAAACTTGGTTTCATCTTCCAGCCAGCCGGTGTAATGCACGATAGCTGTTTGCCCTCTGCCGGTAGCGGTATCTCCGGAGCCTGTCGTTATATCGGTGTAGCGCAGACCGGAATCGGTGGTTACTTCAGTCATGGCGGGTTTCCTGTCAGTTGTGAAAATAAAATAATACCATTGCTGTATACGGTTTGTGGCGGGCTGCTTCCGGTCAGTGTTGCCCGGACCGGGTTTGTGAGCGGGACATGTAGTCTTTCTTGAGTTTGTTTACCAGTCCCGCCAGCAGTATCAGACCCAGCAGGTTGGGCAGCGCCATGAGTATGTTGGTGATATCGGCAATATTCCATACCAGTTGCAATGGCACCGCCGCGCCAACGATTACCAGTAGCGTATAAAAAATGCGATAGGGCAGTACGGCACGCTCACCAAACAGGTAATAAGCGGATCGATCGCCGTAGTATGACCATGCGAGGATGGTGGAATAGGCAAACAGTGCCAGGCTGATACCGACGATCAGCTGGCCGGTGTGACCAAGTGTGCCGTTAAAGGCATGCGCGGTCAGGGCTGCGCCGGTCAGTGACTCGCTGCCTTCCTGCCAGGTACCGGTGGCAATGATGACCAGGCCGGTCATGGAGCAAATGACAATGGTGTCGATGAACGGCCCAAGCATGGCAACCAGTCCCTCGCGCACCGGTTCGCTGGTACGTGCAGCGGCGTGTGCCATCGGCGCAGAACCCAGACCGGCCTCGTTGGAAAACAGGCCTCGCGCGACACCCCAGCGGATAGCTTCCCCGACGGCTGCACCACCCACGGACCAGGGATTCAGTGCCATGTCGAAAATGGTCAGGAAGGCACCGGGGATAGCGCTGGCGTGCATGAAAAGTATGATCAGTGCGCTAACGATATAGGCGGCCGCCATAAAAGGCACAATGGTGCTGGCGACATGGGCGATACGCTTGAGTCCACCGAGAATTACCAGCCCGACCAGCAGCGACAATATGCAGCCGACCACCCAGCTGTATTCATCCACCAGCGGGTAGACATAGCCGAGGCCGTCAACGACCGAATTGGCCTGCACCATGTTACCGATCCCAAACGAGGCTACCAGTGTGAAGATGGCAAACAGGGCAGCGGTACGCTTCATCTGCAAGCCGTGCAGCAGGGTGTACATCGGACCGCCGGCTACTTTCCCGTCAGGAGAAATTTCACGAAACTTTACTGCCAGCGTACATTCTGTGAACTTGGTTGCCATGCCAAAAAACGCAGTCAGCCACATCCAGAACAGTGCGCCCGGACCACCCAGTGTAATAGCCGTGGCCACGCCGGCAATATTACCGGTACCGATAGTGGCTGACAGTGCAGTGGCCAGTGCCTGGAAATGCGTCACTTCGCCGCCGTCAG
>JAOUCV010000206.1 GCA_029859555.1 Gammaproteobacteria bacterium | reverse complement strand
TGGAGGCCTTTCTTATGCCCTGCAGCGATAGCCTGTGCTACTGATCACCACCTGCTTCGCGAGTATGCCGGCTCAGGGTATTTTGCTGTCGATGGTTATTTGAATTGTATCGCCTGTCTGTGTGTCCACCGGTGAAACGCTGCCTTGCAGATCGCCGCTGACAGGCATCGCGCCACCGGTTTTCGAGACCCGGGCGCCAACGGTTACCTGGTCAAAGTTTGACAGTACCATTTGGGGGGTCATCGCCATGGAGTCATTCAGTGTCACGGTAATTGGCAGGTCTTTTACCTGCTTGCGTACAATTGCCAGTGGCATGCGCGGACCCTGTGCGGCACGGGCATAAATAAATACCGTGTCATCTGCTGCAGCCGCCGTTGCGATATCGGTGGCCAGCGAAACATGCACCTGCAGTGATGCACCCTGGTCAGTGTCTGTAGCTGGCGTGGTGGCGACGGCTGCGGGTGCTGCCGCTACGCCGGGTGCTGCGGCTATGCCGAGCTTCGCCTGCAGCTGGCCGATCTGCTCATTGATGACAGCCGCATCCTTGCTGTCGGCGGGCAATTGTGCCGCGGCCTGTTGCCAGTAGTCGAGTGCCTCTGTGTAGGCACCGGACTGGTTCTTCCAGTGGCCGGCCAGCCACAGACCCTTGATGTTGCCCGGATCAAGTTCCAGTGCGCGGCTCAGCAAGGCGCCGGACTCGTCATTGAATACACCACCATCGGCCATCACCATGGAGTCGGCATAGTCGGTCAGTAAATCCACATTTTCACCACCCAGACGCAGCGCGTTGGCATAGGCATTTTCAGCCTCGCTGTAGCGTTTCATGATGGTGTAGCTGCGCGCCAGCATCACCCAGCCCTTCAGGTCGTCCGGCTGTTGCTGCAGACGTGCCGCAAGTTTTGCTGTCATCTCCTCGATAGAACCGGGTGGCGGGGAGGCCGGTGACTGCTGTGCTGTGGGTGCCGGCTGCGGCCGGTCGATCAGCTCTGCCGAGCCCATGATTTGATATAGCAGCACCGCGCACAGCGGGATGGCAGGGATGAGTAGCAGGGTAATCCAGCGGCCACTGCGTTCGGGTTTGTTCGGCTGTTCACTTTCGCCCGAGTCCAGGTCATAGAGCAGTTCACGCTCGATATCCTTGCGGGCCGCATCATACTGGGCGCGGTCAAGTTTGCCGATCGCCAGGTCGGCTTCGAGTTCAGCAAACTGTTCCCTGATGACCTTGGTATTGAGTTCATCCCGGCTAACAGTCGCTGTCCTGCGCTGACGCAGCAGCGGTGGCAGCACAAACAACAGCGCCACCATCATCATGACGGCGGCGAGACTCCAGAAGACGGTCATTGGTCCTTGTCCTTGCTGGAGGTTGTGCTTCCGAGGAGTGCATCCAGTCGTGCGCGTTCCTCGGTCGATATCTCGTTGGCGGCGGTTTTCTGCTGCCTGCGTATGCTGCGCAGCAACAGCAAGGCAGCAATGGCCAGCAGTACGAACGGTCCAAACCAGAGCAGGTAGGTGGATGGCTTGATCGGCGGATTGTAGAGCACGAAGTCACCGTAGCGGGCGACCAGGAACTCGACGATCTCTGCATCCGTCTTGCCTTCCTGGATCATGCCATAGACTTCGGCGCGCAGGTCATGGGCCAGTTCGGCATCGGAGTCGGCCAGAGACTGGTTCTGGCAGACGAGGCAACGCAGTTCCTCGATCAGGTCCTTGAAGTGTTGCTCCTCGGCCTCGGTGTTGAACTTGAAGGACTCCAGGGTGACGCCTGCCTGCGCAATGCCCGTGCCAAGCAACAGGCAGAGTGCCAGAATGGTAACGAGTTTTTTTATCATGGGGTAGCTTGCAGTTCTGCGATCAGTGGCAATATGGTTGAGTTCAGGGCCTCGACGGTGAGCGGGCCAATATGCTTGTGACGGATCATTCCCAGCTTGTCCATAATGAAGGTCTCGGGCGCCCCGTAAACCCCCCAGTCAATACCGGTACGGCCATCGGCGTCAAAGGCATTGGCGACGTAGGGGTCACCAAGTTGTTGCAGCCATTGCTGTGCCTTGGCACGTTCGTCCTTGTAGTTCAGTCCGTAGATGTTGACCAGGCCGGTATTCGCGAGTTGCAGCAGCACCTCGTGTTCCGCCCGGCAGGAGACACACCAGGTCGCCCAGATATTCAGCACGGACACCTTGCCTTTGAGGTCGCTGTCGCTGAGGGTAGCCGCCGGGTCTTTCAAGCGTGGCAGGGAAAATTCCGGCATCGGCTTGCCGACCAGCGGGGAGGGCACGCGCTTCGGGTCAAGGCTCAGTCCGCGGTAGAGAAAGGCGACCAGGATAAAAAAGATCGCCAGCGGTACCAGGTAGCGCAGGTAACGGCTCATCAGCTGTGGCTCTCTGTTGCCAGTCGTTCAGCGGTAGCCGGGGCAGCTACTGTTTCAGGCCGGCTTGCCATGCGGTAACGCCGGTCGGCGGCGGCGAGCAGGCCACCGATGCCCATGAGGATGCCGCCAAGCCAGATCCAGCGTACCAGCGGTTTGTAATACAGGCGCAGGCTCCAGTCACCGTTACCCAGGGTTTCGCCCAGCGACACGTAGATGTCGCGCAGGAACCCGGCGTCGATACCGGCCTCGGTCATGGGGCGGGTCTGTACCGTGTAGGTGCGTTTCTCGGGGTTCAGTACTGCGACTTCCTGACCGTCAGCATTGAACACGCGAATGGTACCCTGATCGGCCTGGTAGTTCGGTCCCCGCACCGCCTTTGCACCCTCGAAGCGGAAAGTGTGTCCCGCCAGTTCGACCGTCTGCCCGGGTGACATGCGAATATCCTGTTCAACATCAAACTGGGTGACGGAGGTGATGCCGATAATAAAGAAGGCTATACCGAGGTGCGCGATGATCATGCCGTAAAAACTGCCGCTGCCGCGTGCTCCGAAGTCCTTGAGTATTCCGGCCAGTCCCTTGCGGTACCTGAAGCGCTGTCGCAGGCTGAGTAGCAGTGACGACAGCAGCCACAGTGACAATGCAACAGCAAGGCCCATCGAGGCAGAGCCTTGATGGAATAGCGGTAACGCCAGCAGCACACCGCCGCCAATGCTTAGCAGCAGTGCCATGCGCAGTTGCCGGGCAAGGTCGCCGGGATCCTGTTTTTTCCAGCGCGACAGTGGCCCCATTCCCATGATGAAGACAAGAAAGGGTGTAAAGATGACGAACATGGCTGTGAACCAGGGGAAACCGACCGAAATCTTGCCCCAGCCCATGGCATCGTAGATCAGTGGTGCCAGTGTGCCGAGCAGGATAAAGGCCGTGATCACAACCAGTAGTACGTTGTTCCCCAGCAACAGGGTCTCGCGGCAGAACAGGTCGAATTTGCCACCGCTGCTGACATCGGGTGCGCGCCACGCATACAGCATGAGCGAGCCGCCGATGACGATACACAGGAACACCAGGATGAACAGACCGCGTTCCGGGTCGGCAGCGAAGGAGTGTACTGAAGTCAGCACGCCGGAACGTACCAGGAAGGTGCCGAGCAGGCTCAGCGAAAATGCCAGCAGTGCCAGCAGCACTGTCCAGCGTTTGAAGGCGCCACGTTTTTCGGTGACTGCCAGTGAATGGATCAACGCCGTGGCCACCAGCCACGGCATGAAGGAGGCATTCTCGACCGGGTCCCAGAACCACCAGCCGCCCCAGCCCAGCTCGTAGTAGGCCCACCAGCTGCCCAGTGTGATACCGATGGTCAGGAATACCCAGGCGATCAGGGTCCATGGGCGTGACCAGCGTGCCCACGCCGCATCCAGCTTGCCGCCGATCAGGGCGGCAATAGCAAAACTGAAGGCCACGGAGAGTCCCACATAACCCATGTAGAGCATGGGCGGATGTATCGCCAGGCCAAAGTCCTGCAGCAGCGGGTTCAGGTCGCCGCCTTCCAGTGGCGCCGGGAAGACGCGGTCAAACGGGTTGGAGGTAAACAGCATAAACGAGATGAAACCAATGCTGACCATGCCCATTACCGAGAGCACCCGCGCGAGGACTTCGGCCGGCAGTTTGCGGCTGAACAGGGAAACGGCCACCGTCCAGGTGCCTAGAATCAGCGCCCATAACAGCAGTGATCCCTCGTGGGCCCCCCACACGGCGGAGATCTTGTAGATAATCGGTAGCTGGGAGTTGCCATTCTGCGCGACGTACAGGACGGAAAAATCATTGCTCAGAAATGCATTGACGAGACACGCAAAGGAGATCAGCAAAAATGTGAACTGTCCGAGGGCGGCCGGTCGTGCCAGCGCAACCCAGCCGGGTGTATTGTTGAGACTGCCGATCATGGGCACGGTCGCCAGTACTACCGCGAGGCACAACGACAGGATCAGGGCAAAGTTTCCAAGTTCGGGGATCATGTCAGTTCACCTGTTCAGTGGTGTTGCCAACGGCTTTATCGTGTGTTGCCTTGAGGGCATCAGCCACTTCCGGTGGCATGTAGTTCTCGTCGTGCTTGGCAAGCACTTCTTCCGCAACAAACAACCGGTCTTGCTGCAAGCGGCCATGGGCGACGATGCCCTGACCTTCGCGAAACAGGTCGGGCAGGATGCCGGTGTACTGCACGGTTATGGTCTTGTCATTATCAGTGACATCGAATTGTACCGTGAGGC
>JAOUCV010000205.1 GCA_029859555.1 Gammaproteobacteria bacterium | reverse complement strand
AGTGAACTGGTCAAGGAACACAGCCTGGAAGACCCTGCCATAGACATTAAGACCACATTGGCCAATGATCTCTCTGATAGCTATCAGATCAGCGACGTTACAATCATTCGGGAGGCCAAACCTTATGAAAGTAACCCTGAGGAAGTGGCCGCCCTTGCGTCACATGACGGTATCGTTCTTGACGTCAGAACGTTTGGCTGGGGAACCATGTATTACCCTTTCAAGACCAAATACAAGGTCAACTATATGGCTCAGGCACGTCTGATTAATGCCAGGGAAAAAAGGTTGATAAGCGCAGAGCGCTGCACTATAAAAGAAGAATACTCGGAGAACTCTCCGACCTACGACGAGCTCATGGAAAACGGTGCAGCATTGCTGAAAAAGAAACTTGCAGATGCCTCGACTGAATGCGCCGCCCGGTTTGCGGAAAAAATGGGCGTCAATCGTTCTGTAGCACTTAAACAGTAAATCAGGGTGCTGGAAGGCGGAAGGATGTCTTTCATCCTTCCGCCTTTTTGCTTTCTGTTGATCCGGGAATAAACCATGGATCAGCACCCTTTCAGCTATTTTAAATAGTTGCCATTCTACTCAAGTCATCGCCGCGTCAATTAAGGTTAACAACGCACACAGGTAAGCCCCTGTGCCAGTGGTTTTATTCCGCATCGGTTCTGTTGTTGTTCGGGCCTGATTATTTTGCTATACATCCCCGTTAGCCTTGGCCGAACACTAATGATCGGAAATAGTTGGGGTCAGAGTAAAAACTCCAGCTGAAGCAGCTAAAAAGGCCGGCACCCTTTATCCTCATTAAAGGGCGCTGCCCGCTTTTCTCTTAATGTGGGGATTACCGCACCAAATAGCGCACAGAGGGCCATATCGGTCATTTTACCGAACATTGCTCTCTGACCCCTGTTCTGTATATCCTTTCGCCCCATAAACGGGCCACCGATAAATAGTTAATTTTTACAATGGAAATACAGGTTAGTCAGCTCATCGTTCGTTTCTTGCAGCAACTGGGCATAGATACGATATTTGGCATGCCCGGCGCACATATACTGCCTGTCTATGATGCGTTGTACGATTCCGATATACAAAGCGTACTCGCCAAACACGAGCAAGGCGCTGCATTTATGGCCGGCGGCCTGGCACGTGCCACAGGCAATATCGGCGCCTGCATTACCACTACCGGGCCAGGGGCCACCAACCTGATCACGGGCATTGCCAATGCCTACGTGGATAAACTGCCAGTCATTGCCATTACCGGTGAAGTGCCGACCTATGCCTTCGGTAAAGGCGGCTTGCAGGAAAGTTCCGGTGAAGGTGGAACTGTTGATCAGGCCGCCCTGTTTGCCGGGGTCACGCGCTATTATAAATTGATAGAACGCACCGATTACCTGGCGAGTGTGCTTAACGAGGCGGCCAAACATCTTAGAGCGGAAATCCCCGGACCGGTTGTATTAAGCGTTCCATTTAATGTACAGAAAGAACTCGTTGACGAAACAATTCTTGATCAACTGCCAATCCGGGTTCCAGCACCTGCGCCAGCACCCAAACTTCCCCAGTCCCTTCTTGAGGAAAGTATCGAATTACTGAAACAGGCTGAATCACCGCTCATTGTGGCCGGATATGGCTGTATTCGATCCGGTGCGCAACCGGCACTGCAACAACTCTGCGAACGCCTGAATATCCCAGTAACCAGCAGCTTGAAAGCAAAGGGTGCATTAGATGAGCACTCTGCCCTGTCGCTGGGTAGCCTTGGGGTGACCAGTGCGGGTTACGCACTTCAGTATCTGCAGGAGAAAACCGATCTGCTGATCCTGCTGGGCGCCGGTTTCAATGAACGAACCAGTTATGTCTGGAATCAGAATCTGTTAAACAACAAGGCGGTCATTCAGGTCGATAACAACCCTCATCAGTTGGAAAAAGTATTTACCGCGAATGTATCCATACAAGCGGATTTGGGCGACTACCTGACAGCACTGGAGCAGGCCACACGGGATCAGGGGCTGGCACCGAAAACATGCGTTGATATAGCCGCGTACAAGACAGACATTGAAAACCGGGCAAAAGCCGAAGGTAGCCGGATATTCGACTCGAAGTTCGATCTGGTGAAGTGTTTTTACCGGCAACTGGAGCAGCATTTTACCGAGGGTATCGATCTGTTTGATGACAACATCGTTTTCGCACAGAATTTTTATCGCGTCAGGCAGTGCGACCGTTTCTTTCCTAACACCGGCGTGTCTTCACTGGGGCATGCAATACCCGCTGCCATCGGCGCCGGATTCAGGATTGAAAGACCGGTTTTTGCACTGATCGGTGACGGCGGATTCCAGATGTGCGCAATGGAAATCATGACTGCCGTTAACTATAAAATACCGCTCACTGTCGTCGTCTTCAATAATCAGACCATGGGCCTGATCCGCAAAAACCAGCAACAGCAGTATGAAGAACGATTCATTAATTGTGATTTCGTCAACCCGGACTTCGCGCTCCTGGCGAAGTCCTTTGGTATCACCCACCGGAAGATAGACACTATTCCACAATGCGAATCGCTGTTTGAGCAGTTGGACGTGCATCATGATATTAACCTGGTCGAGGTGATGCTCGATCAGGATGCCTATCCCAACTACTCGTCCCGACGCTAACAAGCCATGCTGTCTGATCGGACCGCGGCGTTACGCAATTGTATCCGGCAGTACCAGGATACACTTCCGGTACCTGGCACTTATTCCGATGCAGTTCTACTCGCGGTTGAAAATAATGACCTGCCGGCACTGATAGCTGTTTATCACGCCGTATACCCCCTGCTGGAGCAGGAACTCTGGAGCGGGAACGCTTTTGACAGAACACTGGAAGTCTATCAATCCCTGTTCCGCGAGCAGGAGGCGTTGATACAGCAAGCGGGAAAAGATCAACGATACCACTTTATATTGAGCATCCCCGTCGCCGATCGACCGCAGCATGTAAGACGCTGTCTGGAGAGCATTTATCAGCAGTGTATGGCCTATGCTTATGGTGGGTGCAGCAATGGAACATTCAGCCATGTGCAGGTTATTATTGCGGAAGACAGCCAAAAGCCAGAACATATCGAACAACATATCGTACTGGCGAAGGAATACTGCAATAAAGGTTTGCGGGTCCATCATTTTGGCTTCAACGAGCAATATGAATTGCTGCAAGGCATTCCCGACGAGCAACGGGGGAAGTTGGGCTCACTGCTAACAACCCAGCCAAAACACCGCTTCTATCGCAAGGGACAGGCGGCCAACCGTAACTTAAGCTATTTGAAATGCCTGCAGCTCACCGAAGACAGGGATAAGACCCTGTACTACATGGTCGACAGCGATCAGGCTTTTCTTGTCAACCGAAAAACGGACTGCGGTGACGAACCGGTTAACGCACTCAATTATTTTTACTATATCAACCATATTTTCAGCAACACCCGAACTACCATGCTGACCGGGAAGCTGGTGGGTGATCCACCGGTTTCACCCTCGGTGATGGCGGTCAACTTCATGGATGATGTAATTGCTTACCTGCAACAGCTTGCCGATGCAGATCCACAACAGGGTTGCCAGTTCCATAAAGTATCCGATGCACCCACCCATGATGCGGCCTACCATGATATGGCCAGGCTGTTTGGGTTTGAACAACAAGCTCTGCCCTGTCTTTATCACTGTCCGGTTACAGGTCAGCATAACAATCTTGCCTGCTTGCAAACTTTCGCAGAAAAACTGAACGCTTTTTTCTATGGCGAACACCTGACGCGGCAGACCGATTTTCACTACCGCACAGGCTTCACAGAACTCACTGCAGCAAGAACGATCTACCCGGGTAATTACATCGTCAACTATGACGGTCTGAAATATATCATTCCGTTTGGAGACCTGAGATTAAGAATGTCCGGGCCCACTGCCGGCCGATTGATCCAGGCCGAGATCAAGGAACGCTTTGCCTCGGTCAATCTGCCGATGTTACATACCCGTCATTTGCCCGACGAATTGGCTGATCAGTTCAGGCCGGGCGTAGAACGCAGTGATGAGATTATCAAACTGGCCGATGAATTCGAGCGCCAGTTTTTTGGTGACCTGATGTTATTCAGCGTAACGCGGTTAACAGGCCAGGAAAGCCCTGCCCCTGCATTTACATTGGAGGCCGTCAGCAAGGCTATAGAGGAAACCGAGCAGGAATTACTGGCGATGTACGAGGAAAAGCACCGGGAAGTGCAAGACAGAAATACACAGCTCAAGCACCTGCTAACTGACCCGCAGCGCTGGTGGCATAATGATTCACAGGCAGTGGCAGCGTTAGCCGGTATCCAGCGGTTTATACACAATATCGATGTCAACTTCGGAGCGGATTCAACCGCGTACCAACAGATACGGGACCCACAACACCGGGATCAGCGTAAGCAGCAAATCACCCAGGCATTATTGGCTTATCGCGAGTCACGCGATGCCTGGGATCTACTGTTCCCTGACAGTTAGCCGCATTCTTCACAGCGTCAACGACGCTCTGGCATGCTTTTGCATCACCCCACGATACTCCGCATAAGCCTGCTCAGCCCGCAAAAGGTGTTGCTCTTCAAGCTTGACATCGGGGTAGTGGTTTTCTGAAACATCGATTTTTCCGCTATTTA
>JAOUCV010000017.1 GCA_029859555.1 Gammaproteobacteria bacterium | reverse complement strand
CGCTGCTGCCGGATATCAGCATGCTGGTGAGCCGAGATTCACGTCTGCCGCCACTGGACTACGATTGCGAAACGTTTACTCCGCGACCGGGTGATGACCTTTGGGAGGTCTGGGGACGCTGCATTGACCGCTGCGATGCCGTGTGGGCGATTATGCCGGAGACAGACGCATTACTGGAACGGATTTCCCGGCTGACGCTGGCGCGCACGCGCCGCCTGATCGGCAGTCACCCGTCTGCGGTGTCGATCGCTGCCAGCAAGCTGCATACCGCCGGGACTTTGCAGCGAGCCGGTATTGATGTTGTACCGACCTACGCCATGGGCACCTGCATTCCTGTCAACAGCTCACGCTGGATTCTGAAGCCCGACGATGGTGTGGGTGGCGAGGGAGCACATATTTTTGAAAGTCATGAGGCCATGCTGCACGCCTTGCGCTACCGTGATCGCTATAGCGGTTATGTTGCACAGCCGGTACTGGAAGGCAAGGCAGCCAGTCTGTCGTTGTTGTGTCGTGACAGGTCGGCGACCCTGCTGACAGCCAATTGTCAGCAGGTGCGTGAAGCCGGTGGACGCTATGAACTTGAAGGAGTCCTGGTCAACGGTCTTGCCGATGCGCATCTGCGGTATGCAGGCCTGGCGCGCGCGATTGCCCGTGCAATACCCGGCTTGTGGGGCTATGCAGGCGTAGATATGGTGCTGACCGCCAATGGTCCCGTGGTGCTCGAGGTAAATCCACGACTGACGGTATCCTATGCCGGCTTGCGCAGTGCGCTGGGTGTCAACCCGGCAAAACTGATTCTTCGCATGTTGCAGAATGATGCCAGCTTGCCGTCCTGCACACCGCTCACCCGTGTGAGTGCCCGGGTGGTACCAGGAGTAGCCCTTGTTGCCTGACGACATTATTGGATGGGATGTGGGTGGAGCGCATCTCAAGGCGGCACACCTGAATGCGCAGGGTGACGTGCTGGAGGTTTTCCAGCTGCCGTGTCCACTGTGGCAAGGGGTCGATCAGCTGCGGGCCGCTATCAATGACATTCAACGCCGTTGGAGTACGCCACCCGATCGACATGCAGTGACCATGACTGGCGAGCTGGTTGACTTGTTCAGTACGCGCACAGAAGGTGTGCGCACTGTGATCGATGTCATGCAGGAACAACTCTGTCCTGCCACGATTGAACTGTTTGCCGCCGCGCGTGGTTTTGTGAAGCCGGATGCCAGTCATAATGCCGAGAGCCTGATCGCCTCGAGTAACTGGCTGGCCAGCGCGTCATTCCTGGCGCACCAGCTGCCGCAGGCATTGTTCGTCGATGTTGGCAGTACCACAACAGACATTGTGGCCGTCAGTGAAGGCAAGGTACATGCACATGGTGAGAATGATCATGACCGCATGTGTCAGAGTGAACTGGTGTACAGCGGGGTGGTGCGTACCCCCTTGATGGCACTGACGCGGCGGGTGCCTTTTGACGGTGCCTGGGTACCGCTGATGGCGGAACACTTTGCGGTCAGTGCCGATATCTACCGCCTGACCGGCGAGTTGCCTGAGCACGCTGACCAGCATCCCGCTGCAGACAATGGCCCGAAGACAAAACAGGGCAGCGCCCGCCGGTTGGCACGCATGCTGGGCCTGGACCTGGAAGAGGCAAGCCCGCAAGGCTGGCAACAACTGGCAGGTTATTTCTCCGAACAGCAGCTACAGAGCCTGCTGGCTGCTGTTGATCATGTGCTGTCACGGGCCAGGCTGGATGCTGATGCGCCACTGGTCGGTGCCGGGGTCGGCCGTTTCCTGGTAAAGCGCCTGGCAGATCGCGCCGGACGTCCTTATGTCGACCTGCTTTCCCTGTTCAGCTCAGGGCGGCTCGCCGTCGGTGATCCGGCGGACTGTGCCCCGGCGGTTGCCGTCGCCTGGCTGGCGAGGTGTGCCTGATGGTCCGGCCAATGCTGACTGAAATACCCTACCACAGCGACAGTGCTGCCCTGTTCGATACGGTTGCTGACCGGCCCTGGGCCGTGTTCCTGGATAGCGGACGGCCGTTTGTTGAGCAGGGACGCTACGATATTATCAGTGCCGACCCGATGCTGGCCGTTACGACCCGGGGACCCTTGACCGAAGTACACGAACATTCAGGGGTGACGGTGTCTGGCGAGGATCCTTTTGCAGTATTGCGACGCTGCCTTGGTGAGCCCGGCAAACGTGTCAACGATTTGCCCTTCAGCGGCGGTGCGATGGGTTACTTTTCCTACGATCTGGGGCGTCGTCTTGAACGCCTTCCGGAGCAGGCCGAGGACGCCGAACAGATTCCCGAGATGGCCGTCGGTGTTTACGACTGGGCACTGGTGGTGGATCATCATGAACGTCGCAGTTACCTGGTTTCGCAGGGCCGCGACAGCCGCACTGCAATTCACTGGCCGGATTTGTTGTCACGATTCCGGAACGTCCATGCTGAACGTCAGCGGCCGACATTCCGTGTCACCGGGGTGCCGCAGTCAAACATGAGCTTCGAACAGTATGCCGCTGCCTTTCAGCGTATCAAGCGCTATATCTCAGCAGGTGATTGTTACCAGGTAAACCTGGCGCAGCGCTTTGATACCTGCGTTGAGGGCTCCTTGTGGCAGGCCTACCGCATGCTCCGGAAGCTGAATCCGGCGCCTTTTTCGGGCTACATGAATACGCCATTTTGCCAGCTGTTGAGTTGTTCGCCAGAGCGTTTTCTCCAGGTCGACGAAGGCCGGGTGGAAACCAGGCCCATCAAGGGCACGCGCCCGCGTTCAACCCGTCCCGGGGAGGATCTGCAGCTGGCAGAGGAACTGAAACACAGTAAAAAGGACCAGGCCGAGAACGTCATGATTGTCGACCTGCTGCGCAATGATCTGGGCAAGGTCTGTGTGCCGGGATCGATTCAGGTTCCTGAACTGTTTGCAATCGAAAGTTTTGCCACGGTACATCACCTGGTGAGTACCGTGACCGGAGAACTGGCTGCCGGCAACGACAGCCTGGATCTGTTGCGTGCGTGTTTCCCGGGTGGCTCTATTACCGGCGCGCCGAAATTGCGCGCCATGGAAATTATTGAAGAACTGGAACCGCAGCGGCGCGGCGTGTACTGCGGTTCCATTGCTTACGCCGGTTTCGATGGCGCGATGGATAGCAGTGTTGCAATTCGTACCCTGGTGCATTCGAACGGCAGCCTGAGGTTCTGGGCTGGCGGGGGGATTGTTGCAGATTCCGAACTGGAAGCGGAGTACCAGGAAACCTTCGATAAGGTCGCTGCTATATTAAAATTGCTGGATCAGATGAGGATGGATTATGTGGGTTGTGAAGGTAGGCGGCAGTCTGGCAGCGGCTGAGGCATTGCCGTTCTGGCTGGATATGCTCAGCTGCTATGGTAATGGCAAGGTCGTCATCGTACCCGGCGGCGGGCCGTTCTCGGAGCTGGTGCATGAATCACAGTCGTACTGGAAATTCGATGATTCCAGTGCACACTATATGGCATTGCTTGCCATGACCCAGTTCGGGTTGATGTTGTCCGGCATGCAGCCCAGCCTGGTGCCAGTCGAAAGCAAGCAGGACATTGTCAAGGTGCTGGCCAACAGCGGTGTGCCGATCTGGCTGCCGACAGACATGGTAACCAGTGATAATAGCATCGAGCATTCCTGGGATGTGACGTCTGATAGTCTGGCCGCCTGGCTGGCCACGCGTCTTGGTGCCAGTCGTCTGTTGCTGGTGAAATCAGTAGAGACCGATAATTCCATGCCGGTACAGGAACTGGTGCACCAGGGTGTTGTTGATGCCAGTTTTCCGGACTATGTAGAGCAAGGGACATTCTCTGTCAGCTTGATGTCACACAAGGACTATGACCAGGTTCCGCAGATGCTGGCATATGAAAAGCTCGGGTAAAGCTGGCTGGACCTGCGTATTACAGCAGTGTTTCTGCCGTGCAACACCTGATACGAGGCTGTCGTTCAGGCAACGCTTCGGGTACGTTTGTCGAGAGTGATGTCGAAAGCTTCGCGTACACGCGCCAGTGCCTTGCTGGATAATTGCCCGGTACGTTTACTGTTTGCACAGAGCGCCCCGCGAAACCCCAGGTAGTCCGGATGCAGCCGTAGCAGCGTTGCGATATTCGCGACTGTCAATGAACCCGCAAGACCACTCAACAGCCCCAGGCCACGTGCCTGCCGGACAAAGGCAGACAGATACGCCGGCTCACCAAGGCTGCACAGGTTGCCGGCGGACTTGTCCGCAGTATCCAGCATAACGCCGAGACAGCCGCTCTCTGCCAGTTGATTTAGCAGCTGCAAGGCTGGCCGGTGTTCGGCAAACAGTACGGCAACAATCTGAACACCCTGTGCTGCGTTCTCTGACAGTGCCTGCAGACACTGTGGATGTTGTTCCAGCTGCGGCAGTCCGACCTTGACGATGTCGACACCCGTGTCCGCCGTAGTGCTGATAGCCCGGGACAGTGTTTCCACAACCATGGGCAGGTCACCAATAGTTGCGCTCACCGGGCGTTGCCCTGCAACCTGTTTGACGATTTCCTGCTGAACGAGAGTTGTGACTGCGCCCAGCGCACCATTGGCTGGTTCCTTCAGATCAATGATGTCGGCTCCACCGGCAAGCGCCAGTTCAGTCTCCCGGGTGTTGCTGACACTGGCGAGAAGTCGGGTCATGCAAGACGTTCCTTGCGTTGTTCGGCGTAGAAGCCGGTGATGCGTTGCAACAGCCAGTCCCAGGCGAGCTGTTCGTGTGGCCCGGCAGTTTTCTCAATGGCGATGGTCAGGTAGTCGATTTCAGCCCTGATTTTCTCCTGCGGCAGCATCTGCAGGCGGCTAACCAGAACGGCGGCTTCAATGACGGCTGACTGGGCGCGGTTGAAGCCCTGGAAGGGTGCATGGGTTGCTTTATGTACCGCGCAAAATAACAGCTCGGGGCGTTGCTCGTCGTCCTTGATGTCTACGAGTTCCAGTTCCACATGGCTGAGGCAGTCTTGCAGGCGCTGGCCGTTGATCCTGTCAGCAGCACACAGTGGCCAGTCCCAGCGCCCGGTGAGGCAGCCGGCGAAAACCCTGACGTCATCGGTGTAGTTGATAATGGCGCTGCCCTCACGGCGCATGTTGTCGAGTGAGCGCGACGGCTTGAAGGGTGCCAGCAAAAACAATTCCTCCTGTCTGCGCAGACCCATAGGGGCAATGTGCGTGTTTCCATCCGCACTGCGGGTAGTAACAATCGTTTCCATGATCATGATCCGGTACCTGTCTTGCCAAGGGTGCTGCCTGGTGTGGCCGGGCAGATGAGGTCCTCTTCCACTTTGTCGCAGGCGCAACCCCAGTCAAGCTCCCGGTCCTGGACGTGGCGTTTGCCCAGTTGCCAGGCGATCTGTGCGCGCGCCAGTTCGGTGCCCATGTAAAAAGCGTGACCGGTATCGCCCTTGAAGTCGAGTTTCGGGAACAGTGCAAAGGGGTCGGTGCCGGTCTGCATTCCGTCACGATTGTATACATGAATGCCGGCATCGCTGACCTGCACGCGATAGCTGGGATCACGTACGGCCGCTGCGGTTTCCTCGATCTCGGCTTTGCTGTAGGGGAATGGGCGGCGCTCATGCATGCCCAGCAGGCGGTTGTCCAGGTTGCGTGGCAGGCTGTTGAGTTCACGGGCCAGGTACATGGTGCGCCGTGCCACATCTGCTTCGCTGATGGCGCGGCGTGCGTGCGGGCTGACCTGTGTCGATAGAATGTGGGTAATACCCAGTTCACTGGCGATACCGATTAGCAGGGTGTTAATACCGTTGGTATCCGCATCGGTGAGTTCCGTGACATTACCGACACCCATGAGTATTTCTGCATCCGGACGTTGCTGGCGCAGCTGATGGTAGCGGCACAAGGACTCGGTGAAGCCAAACAGCATGGGGTCGAGGATCGGGTCTGCCAGGTAACGGTGGCCTTTCTTGTCGAGCGTTTCCATGGCCTGCAGCAGGCTGTCTATATCACCGGGCTGTGCAGGGATAACAACCGGAGTCGCCGCCACTTCGTCCGCGATCCACAAAGTGTCTTGCCGCAGGCTTAACAGGTAGTTGGCGCCGGCCTTGCCGCCGGTCAGCAGTTCGTGGCTGTCGACCGAGTCAACGCTGACCCGGAAGCTTTCGGCACGCAGCGCCTGCACGGTTTCGGCCAGGTGCGGGAAGGGCGTGTTCGGCAGGCAGCCTATATCGATGACATCGGCGCCCTGCTCACGATAGCCCCGGGCGCGTTGCAGGATGGTGGCAATATCCAGGTCGGGCGCGTCGACTATTTCAGCAAATATCTGGATATCGTAGCGGCTGAGATCGGGCTGCTTTTCACGACGGCCAAAAAATTGCGGCAGATCCCTGAGTTCATCGGGTCCGCGTTCGACCGCTATGCCATAGTGCCGGCTGAGTGCGTCGAGGTCGCCGCGGCAGCGGCCAGGGACAATGACACGGTCGATACCTTCCGGCATATCCAGCCGGCGACGGATCATGTCAGCCGTCATCAGGCCGGCCACATTAACACCGAGTTGCTGAACAACTGGCTCAAAAGCCAGCGGCTGCATCGCCTCCAGTACCCGGTGCAGGTTTTTCTCGGCGAGTTTTCCGGTCAGGAACAGGCGGCGTTCGGGCATGGTATTCGAACCTCGACGGCATCGCGCAGTTGCGCCATGTCGGAAACGACACGGGTGGCTTCGAACTGGCGCAGGCGTTCGACGTTTTCCAGGTCTATGCTGCGCGGGTAGACTTTGACGATACTGCGTGGTGCTTCGCTCTCCAGTTCAGGCTCGGTGTCGCAGGCAAACACAATGCTGGGCACGCCGCACTTGCCGGCCTGGGCAAAAATATTGGTTACCAGAGTGTCGGAGATGCCATACACGCATTTGGCAACGGTATTCGAGGTTGCCGGTGCAATCACCACGGTGTGATAGTTGCCACTGTAGAAAAGACCCACGGGTACGCTGCTCGCCGTGGTGTCACGGAACACGCGCCTGTGCTGGCGCAGCGTGTCGAGGTCGTAGCCATACATAGTGAGGATTTCTGCGGCAGCGGCGCTGAGAAACAGGTCGACACCCTGCAACTCGTCGAGCAGTTCCAGGCACTCTCGCAGGTAATGCCCCGAGCCGGTCAGCGCCCAGGCGATTCGTTGTGAATCGGTATTATTTGTCATGTTTCAGCATCCTGCGGCATACACCCCACTGGCGGTCAGCTTCTTCCACGGCGATTTCCAGTTCACTGATATTGGTGGCTGCAGCATGCTGCCGCAGCTTTTCCAGCAGCCGTTCGCTGATATACCAGGCCAGCATTTCTGCCGTGGTGTTGCTGACCGGCAGCAGGTAACAGTTGTCTTCGGGCAGCATGAACTTCTTGTCGTAGCTGCTGACATGCACCATGTTGTCGTGCTGCACGATGTTGACAACGACGCTATTGGCCGGCAACAGTACCTTGTCATTGAGTCCGGCGCAGATGCCGGTTGCCAGGCGGGTCAAAAGCACAAAGTCGACTACCAGGTCATCAGCGTCATTATCACCGCGCGCGTCGATGCGTGCATGGAAGTTGTGTCCATGCAGGTTTTCGCAGCTGTTGTCGAAGGTGATGAAGTGCGCCGCATTAAAATGCAGTTCACCGGGATCGACGCTGACGGCAAAGGTGGGTGACGGTATTGTCACGAACGGGTCTCCATTGATTGTTGTTATTGAACAGGATTGCAAGTCTCATACCACAGACATGCCCCTGTAAGGTATTGAAAATAGCAGGCACTGCAACATAGTGTCCCGTTAATGGAACACTGTGTTGCAGTGCTTGTGGGGCATGTCCCGAAAGCCTAGCGCGGTCGGACGATGTTGCAGCAGTTCATCTTTCGATACAGGGTATTGCGACTCAGCATCAGACTTTTAGCTGCATTGGAAATATTCCAGCGGTGCCGTTCCAGTTCATGCAGCAGGGCATTTCGCTCTGCATTGCGCAGCGGGTCTTTAGGGGTTTCATCTGTGCTTACGGGCTGTTCGGTGTGGCCGTCAGTACTGCCGCATGCCTCACGCAGCAGGTCATCGACCAGATCGTCAACCGTTATGCGATCAGTTTCAGACAGTGCGATCATGGTGCGAAGTACGTTGCGTATCTGGCGGATATTTCCGGGCCAGTAATAATTGCAGAGACGTTCGGTTACCTCTTTGCTGACCTGCAGGGAGCGGCCATCGTTGCGGCCTTCGATCTCGATCAGGTGCTTGATAAGGTTATAGCGGTCTGCGCGATCTCTTAATGCTGGAAGCGTGACCTTTACCCCCTGCAGGCGATAATACAGGTCTTCACGGAAGTTACCGTCCAGTACCATCCTGGGCAAGTCGCGGTGTGTGGCACTGATAACGCGCAGGTTGACAGACACCGGTGTATGGCCACCCAGTGGCACGACTTCTTTCTCTTCAAGTACGCGCAGTAAACGCGCCTGTAGCGACAGCGGCATATCACCGATTTCATCCAGGAACAGGGTGCCGCCATTGGCCTGCACGATTTTACCCGGACTGCCATGACGGCTGGCGCCGGTAAAGGCACCCGCCTTGTAGCCAAACAGTTCGCTTTCAATCAATGATTCGGGGATGGAGGCACAGTTGATGGCGACAAAGGGTTTTTCACCTCGCTCACTGCTGAGGTGCATGGCCTTGGCAAACACGCCTTTACCGGTGCCGCTTTCTCCATTGAGTAGGATGGGGATATCACGGTCAAGCACCCGGCGTGCTATGCGGATGTTCTGTGCCATCTGCGGGTCACCGAATTCCAGGGGGTCCTGTGTGTTCGGTGCGTATGCCTTTGAATCCGCTGACGCCGTACATTTTACAGGCACTGAGCTGCTGTGTTTATCAAGTGATTCTGATTCGGGAATCTGCACAATGGCGAAGAAGCGCCTTGAATTCTTGCTTTCATGGATGGGTACTGCGCGCAGCGAACCGTATACAGAGTGGCGCAGCAGTGTTTGCAGCGGGCTGTCGAACAGCTCGTCGATTTTGTGAGTGCGCAGCTCTTCGCTGGACTTGAAATCCAGCTGGAACAAGGCACTGGGGCTTGCTGCCAGCACGGTACCGTCGCTCTGGAAGGCAATCAGGCCTTCGCCGAGAGTATTTACGAATTCCGGCCTGCTGTGAAAACGCATGATGAAATGGTTCTTGAACATGCACAGGAATACGCGATTCTCGATAATTTTGGCAGACATTTTGACCAGCGCCATGGTGTGCTGCTGGGCGTTGGTGCTTTCACTGGAAGCATCCAGTACGGCAATGACCTTGTTGTTGGGGTCAAAAATAGGTGCTGCGGTACAAGTCAGTGACAGACTGCTGGAGAAGAAGTGTTCATCCTGATGAACAATAACCGGCTGTTGTTCAGCCAAACAGGTGCCCATACCGTTGGTGCCCTGATGCTTTTCGGTCCACACTGCGCCCTCGGTCAGTCCCTGTTTTGCCGCTTCCTCATCAAAGTCCGGGTCACCGATGTAATTAAGGATCATGCCGGCATTATCGGTAAGCAGTATGGAATGGCCGGAACCGGAAACCTGCTGGTAAAGACTGGCCATTTCGACGCGTGCGATGATAAGCAGGCTGCTGAGTTGTTGTTTGCGTTCCTGCAACACCTGGTCTTCAACAAAGTAGGGCTGGTGCTCGTTGTCCGGGTCCAGTCCATGATCGTTGACACAGCGCTGCCAGGAATTGAATATCTTGGCGTCAACGGACGGTTTCGTTTTTTCGTCGGAAATGACCGAGAACACATGCTCACGGTGTTGGGCAATTGCTTTAGTAAGTTCCATAAAAATGTACCTTTAATCCGGTTTTAGCGTCCGCTGCAGATTTTGTGTAGATGGTCCGACCAGGTGGTTCTTTCGTGCCAGTGTTTTCTCGATTGTCATACGACTGAAACGTTGTGTATTTCATGTGACACAGTGTGGAACAGCGTGTACCGGGAAAACATACGTATTACTACTAAAATTACTGCAACTCCGTTACCTGTAGCATGCGTCGTTGAATTGGTTGTATATCCACTAAAATCAATAATATAAGAGCGTTTATCAGGGGTCGCACTTTGTCATTCGGGTGTATCGATAGAGTTGCGTCTGTGTGTCTGTCTACAAGCTTGCCCGGGCTTTGTGATTGGCATGGATTCTGCTCCGTGGCTATTATGGTTTGTAGATGCAGCCGCGCGCGCGAGTGCCAGCTGCTGTGGCATGCTAGAGTACACTCAAGACTGGAGTCACTCTAAAACGTGATCAGTCTCAGCTAACTGTGCGAAAAAGCAGCTGTTGTAGCGAGAACACCGGCAAGGTACACGATATGTTTCCATCAGATAGCACGAAAAAACAAAAACGGGGTTACCCACAGGAACTGGGCTCCATCCTGGAGCGGGTACAGGAAATCACCCGGGACGTTGTGGCGCCCAATGCCCAGTCTGTTGACCAGAATGCCAGCTGGCCGGAAGCGGGTATCCGTGCATTGCAGCAGGCGGGGCTTGGTGGCCTGACGGTGCCTGAGATGCTGGGCGGGCTTGGGCAAGGATCGTTTGCGCTTACGCAAGTGTGTGAAATTCTCGGTCAGGAATGTGCCTCGACGGCGATGTGTTTCGGTATGCATTGCGTTGGTTCTGCGGTGCTTTCCGCCAAGGCTACCCCGGACCAGCATGAACGTTACCTGCTGCCGATTATCGAAGGCAAGCATCTGACGACGCTATCGCTGAGTGAGGTCGGTACCGGTTCCCACTTCTACGTGCCGCACACGCAGCTTGAAGCGGTGTCTTCAGATATGTACCAGGTGAACGGTGGCAAGACCTTTGTTACCAATGGCGGTTATGCAGACTCGTACGTGATATCCACGGTCGCGGCTGATCCGGATGCACCGGTGGGGCAATTTTCCTGCATTGTGGTGAGCAATGATGCGAAAGGCCTGAGCTGGGGTGAGCCCTGGAATGGTCTGGGTATGCGCGGTAACTCGTCGTGCGCCCTGGAGCTGGATAATGTGATGGTGCCCCGGAGTGACCTGCTGGGCGAAGAGGGTGACCAGATCTGGTACGTATTCCAGGTGGTAGCGCCGTACTTCCTGATGGCGATGTCGGGTGCCTACATGGGCATTGCCAGTGCCGCGCTGGAAATTGCGCGCAATCATCTCATCAAGCGCCACTATTCAGACAGTGGTTCGAGCCTGGCCCGGGTTCAGGTGCTGCAGCACCGGCTGGGTACCTTGTGGGCGATGCTGGAGCGCACCCGCCGGCTGACTTATCACGCTGCTGCCAGTTTTGACGCCGGTGACCCTGATGCCTTGCCGGCGGTGTTCGCCACCAAGGCCGAGGTTGCCGAATGTGCCGTAAACATGGTCAATGAAGTGATGACCCTGACGGGTGGTATGGCCTATCGGCAAGGCTCCAGGTTACACCAGTTGTTGCGTGACGCGCGCGCCGCCCATGTGATGGCACCGACCACGGATTTGTTGCGTATATGGACCGGACGTACGCTGTTGGGGTTACCGATACTGGGAGACTGAGATGGCAATCGAGAAACTCTTGCCCCGATCCGGTTCCGCTGTGATAACAGATCAAGAGGGTACGGAATCCGTCGGCAATGTCATTTTGCTGAGTGTCGGTCCCGGGGTGAGCGAGCTGCTGACCGTTGCGGACATGGAGCAGCTGTGTTTTCACGAAATGACCAGTGCCAACCAGATGTTCTATGAACTGCAATTGCTCAAGAGCGCGACCGATGCCCTGGTGCTGGGTGTACAGCTAAAGGAACCGGTGCGTATTGCCCAGCGCATTAATTCCATGGGCAAGGATATCCCGATAGTAATTCTGACTGAGCCGGAACGCCACGAACATCTCAAGCAAGCCCTGAAGTTTGCGCCTTTCGTCAGTAATGACGTGATGCCCTGGTCGACGGGGGAACTGGAGGAACTGCCCGCTGCACTGCTGGAGACCGTCAGGCGAACGAAGACGCGTCGTAGCTACCGCGGTTCCGTTGCCGCGGCGCAGAAACGTCTGGTTGAGGTGCGCCGCGAACAGCCACAGATAGCACGTTACTTCGATAGTTTGCTCGAACATGTGCCGATCGGTGTGCTCAATGTCGATATTCAGGGTGCGGTGCTGGGTCTTAACTGGCGTGCCGGCCAGATACTCAATATTACCGAACGTGAGGCACTGGGGACGTCACTGGCTGATTTCTTTCCAGCCGCGGAACGGCAGGTATTGAAAGATACCATTGCGCAGTGCGTGGCACCGGCGCGCCAGCGTTCCCCGGAAGTGTTTGATATCAGCAAAGTCGTTGGCACGGTGCGTTTTGTCGAGTTGGTGGTTTCTTCGATGGTGGACCGGTCCGGGCGACTGGGTGCGACTGTAATGCTCCAGGATGTTACCGCCAAGGTGCGTGCCGACCAGGACCGCAGCAAGGCAGAAGAGGCGTTGCGCACTAGCGAACAGCGCTACCGTGAACTGGTGCAGGCCATGAGTGAAGCGCTGGCGCTGACCGATGACCAGCACCGTATTACTTTTGTGAATGACAGTTTCTGCCGCATGTTCGGTTACACGAGTGATGAAGTTGCCAACAAACACCTGCTGGACTTTGTGCACGACGATTACAGGGAAGCTATTCATAAATGCATGTCGAACCCTCAAAAGGCCGGTGAAGTAGCGCGTTATGAAACTGCCTGGCTAACCAAGAGTGGTAACAAGATTTATACTTTGACCTCACCGAAACAGATCATCGATCCCGAAAAGGGATATCTCGGTTGCCTGGGTGTATTCACCGATATCACGGAACGTAAAAAGATTGAGGGACGCGAAAGAAAACACATGATGGAACTGGCACACGTGTCGAGGGTAACCACCATGGGAGAAATGAGCAGCCAGATTGCACACGAACTGGCCCAGCCGTTGACGGCTATCGCGGGACTCAGCACAGGCTGCATCAAAATGCTGAAGTCAAATACCGGTGATCGCGACGAAATCCTCGGCTCGTTGACCGATATCAGAGAGCAGGCCAGCCGCGCACGGGAGATCATAGTGCGATTGCGCGATTTCGTGCGCAACGATGAAATGCAACACATACGTATCGAACTGAACGAACTGGTGCGCACCGTTGTGCACCTGGTGGAGGTAGAATCACGCTGGCACAGCCTGCCTGTCAAGCTGGAGCTGTGCGAGTCGCTACCCGCTACTGTTGGTGATCGCATTCTTGTTGAACAGGTGATGCTGAACCTGGTACACAATGCTATCGAAGCGCTGCAGGAGACAGAGCAACACAAGCGCAAGCTGACGATTCGCACATCGATGACAGAGGCGCGCATGTTACAGTGCGAGGTTGTCGATTGCGGGCCCGGGATAAGTGACCAGGACCTTGAGCAAATATTCCAGCCGTTCTTTACAACAAAACCGGCGGGCATGGGCATGGGGCTGGCGATTACACGTTCCATTGTCGAGGCGCATGGCGGTCAACTTTCGGCCTGGCGCAATGAACAGGATGGGGCAACTTTCCGTTTCAGCCTGCCGGCAGTAAATAACTAGGCATACCAAATGGATACCGGGCAGACAGTCTATATAGTTGACGACGAAGAGCCGGTACGCAAAGCGCTGCGTTTTCTCACCAAGTCGGTTGGTCTGAAATCGGAAAGCTTTGAAACCGCCGCGGCATTACTGGATGCGCTGGAGCGCCTTGGGCCTGGCTGTCTGCTGCTGGATGTCTGTATGCCGGACATGGGTGGTCTGGAGCTGCAGCTGGCGTTGCGCGAGAGAAAGGTGGAGATCCCGGTAATCATCGTTACCGGGCATGCCGATATAGCGATCGCAGTGCAAGCCATGAAGAATGGCGCCAGTGATTTTGTAGAAAAACCTATTGACAGCGAGGATCTGCTGGAGCGAATACAGCAGTGCCTGAGTAATGAAGCCCGCAGCCGTTGTAACGTTGAATCACGAAAACAGGCAGTTGAGCGTCTCGCCAGTTTGTCGCGCAGGGAGCGTCAGGTTATGGAAGGTCTGGTGGCCGGCAAGCGCAACAAGCAGATTGCCGACGAGCTGTTCATAAGCTTTCGTACCGTAGAGCTGCACCGTGCCAGTATCAAGGTGAAGCTGAAGGCGAAATCGCTGTCGGATATCGTGCGCATTGCTTTACTTGCCGAAAACCTGGACCAGTAAATCACACTCCCGGTTACCACCTGTACAGCGCTGTAAATGCCAGTGGGCAGCTAGCGGCTGTTGTTTGCTGTTAGCGCCGTTATTCATATTCCCGGTTGTCGCCGGAATCTACCGATCCAGTTCACGTATTAATACGTATTAATACGTATTAATACGTATTTACGTTTAGGTATGTCGACTGGTTAAGTAAATCCGTCGGCAGAGCAGACAGCGGCAATACGCAATAAGTACCTCTATTACACAGCTGCTGTTGTCATCCGCTGTTTTCTGCATATGAAAATCACGTGGTATCCCGTATTTACGATTTATTGCCTAGCGTATAAGTTTGATTACGGATTCGTTATTTACAGGCGGGGGAAATAACTGATTGCTGTGCAGGTGAAGAAAGTTGCAAAACGGAATATCGCCATGTGGCGGGTAAACAATTGAGATTTAACGAGTTGGAGGTGACATAGATGAAGAAACTGATGATAAATGCCAGGTACTGGTTTGCACCGATACTTATTATCGTTGCGATGCTGGGCGTACTGGCTGGTGGCATGTTCTCGTGGGTCGGATTGCTGTTGCTGGGCGTTGGTGTCGTTATAGATACCCTGATGCGTTTTCAGTCATCAGGCGCCGGAAGTGACAAGAACGGTGAAACCATGGGAATTGCCTGGCTGCAGAACGCTGTGATGTATTCAATGCTGGGTGTTTTCGTACTGCTGCAGTTGGCGATTGCATGGCGAATCTACCAGTACACTAGCGGTGTCCCGCTGAGTGCCGGCTTTGATCACATGCTGTTTGGCATCCTGCCCTATCAAAACGGCATTACCGGTCTGAACCTCGTAGGCGCGGCCATATCATCCGGTATCTTTGCCGGTATTGGTATTATCTACGGTCACGAACTTAGCCATACCAAGGGTTTCACCTTCGTTATTTCACGCCTGATGATGGGACTGAGTGGTAAATCACACTTCAGTTATGCACATGTCTATAACCACCATCTGGAACTGGCTCACGAGGATGATCCTGCAACCTCTCCGCGTGGACGCAGTCTGTGGCGCCACTATCCGCTGGCTGGTATCGGGCAGTCCCGCTTCCTCTACCGGATGGAGAAACAACGCCTTGAACGCATGAATAAGCCTTTCATCACCTGGGAGAATCGCTGGTTGCGTGGCTACGCCATGAGCTTGCCGACGCTGTTCCTGTTCTGGTTTGCAGGCGGCTGGGTTGGTCTTGGTTGCCTTGCCATCATCTGGTTCATTTCGAACTTTGAACTGGAAGCACTCAACTACATGGAGCACTACGGTCTGATACGTGAAAAAGGCCAGCCAATTGACTACCGTCACTCATGGGATAACTCGACGGCC
This sequence comes from Gammaproteobacteria bacterium, assembly GCA_029859555.1. GTDB lineage: Bacteria > Pseudomonadota > Gammaproteobacteria > UBA9214 > UBA9214 > UBA9214. Next base: position 75 of record JAOUCV010000017.1, on the reverse strand, counting down.
TTCACCAGCTGGTTCTTCATCGAAATCGGTCGACAGGCTGATCATCACGACCGTGGGGAAACCCACTTCTGGGAG
>JAOUCV010000204.1 GCA_029859555.1 Gammaproteobacteria bacterium | reverse complement strand
CCGCGAGATTCTTGTGCGCGACCAAGGGACCGCTCCGAGCCCGTTCCTGGCGAATTCCGGGGGCAATTTTGGGGGGTGATCCGACTCGGGACGATTCGGATGAGCGATCGGGGCGGCTCATCCGGCGACACCGGGTGAGAGGATTCTGGCGAGGGGCGTCCCGCCACACATGCCGCCTGTACCAGTCACTTGATGGACCGACCGGCTTCCATCAAGACACGACTCGATGTGCTTCATCAATTTTCAGATAGTAATGCACCATTTGCCGTGTCGTTCGCGCGCAACAGAATTTTGATGCTCACATTCGACGCCGCTATTTCTGACGCCGGCGATTATTTAAATATAGAGTCCAGGAATTCTTGCATCTTCTGCCAGGATGCCTTGTCCGCCTCGGCGTTATACTCAAGGGGCAGACCGAACTTTTCGCCATAGGCATTGGCTTCCGGGCTTGTGAAGCTGTGCTTCGCATCCGGGTAGTTGATGAACTCGAAATCCACACCAGCTATTTCCATGTCTTCCTTGAAGATAGCAATCGAGTCCTTTTTAACAAATGGATCGGCGCCGCCGTTGGCAACCAGTACCTTTGCCACGACCTTGTCAGAAATGGGTGGCAGACCGCCGAGACTGCCATGGAAGCTGACCACGCCGTCGAGGTCGGCACCGGACCGTGCCATGCTCAGGACCACGCTGCCACCGAAACAATAGCCGATTGCCGCATTCAGCTCCGGGTCTACTGTCTCATTACTGTTCAGGTAGTGACGTGCAGCATTGAAGCGTGTCTGCATTATGTCCTGGTCCTGTCGCACGGCAGTCGCAAACTTGCCGGCATTATCAGGGTGGTCCGCTGTCTTGCCATCGCCGTACATATCCACGGCCAACGCCGTGTAGCCCATCTCAGCCAGCATATCTGCACGTTTACGAGCGTAGGCATTGTGCCCCCACCATTCGTGCACCACCAGGATGCCGGGGCGCTTGCCGGTCACGGCATCATCGTATGCGAGATACCCCTTCATCACGGTATCGCCCGCCTGGTAACTGACTTCCTTGCCAACCACCGCCGCTTGCAACGGAGCAATCGCGATTGCCAATATCACTGCAGCTATTGTTCGTAACATACATCCTCCAACTATCAGGTAGCACCGGTAACTATAGTATTACCCTGCAGAAATTAAACAGGCCGGCGACAAAATACAATGGTTAACTTTTATTGTTCATTTGCATTCCTCCCTGACCCGCCACGCCGGGAGCATATCTTATGAATACTTATACTTGCATCATTTTTGGCGGTACATTATTCGGTGCAACTGGCGGTCCATTTTTGGATGCAAATTGACACTGAGACGGTCATTCTTCATCAGGCACACCTTCAGGCAGCGAGTATGGTGAAGCTGTGACACCTGCGCTCATAGTGAGCACTCCGGCGCCGCGGTGCCCGATATTTGCTTTTTCATAGATGTAGTCAAACACCTGATCGGCTTGCTCTGCTTCGACGACGACACTGACCATTCTTACCATGACATTTTCGGGTATCTCGCCGTACTTGAATTTTTTACCTGCCAGCATTGCCAGGCCTCTGACCTGTAAGCTACTAGCGCGGATAATCTGCATATCTGTACGCAGGGTGCGCAATAATATCCTGTCGGTGCCGTCATTCGGCAGGATACAGGTGATCAGTTTGCAGGACGCTGACTGAATCATGCATTACCCTCGAGCTCGTTTATGACGCTCTGGGGAATGAAGGTGGCAAGTTTCTCCAGTGGCGTGCAATAGATATAACCGTTACCCGGCTTATCCAGATTGGCAGCGCGGATCAGTGCCTCGAAAACTGTATCCTTCTGCTCAAGCGAGACCAGCAGGCTGATGATTTCTTTTTCTGCTTCAACAGTAATTCCCAGTAAGCCAAGGCGCTCGCGGGCACCGTATCCGCGTGCATAGAAACTGACCGCACCGGTGATAGCGCCGACATCACGTGCTGCCTGCAAAATTATATCGCTCATACCCCGCTTGACCACGCAGGTGATCATTGCAACGTCGGTCAGGTAAGTAATATTGTCGTTCATATCAGTACTTGCGCCTCATTTTTCTGTGATGCTGACGTTGAAATACGTTTTGCCCCTGCCTCGGCTTTGTAACGGGCCCAAAGCCCGGTGATCATGACCGAAACGATCGGCCCTATCGAAGCAAGGCAAAGAATACCGAAACCCTCGATGGCGCTCATCGCGTTACCGATGCCAAGCCCCATGGCCAGCACCAGCGGCACAGTGATCGGACCTGTGGTAACACCGGCGCTGTCCCAGGCGATATTGACGAATTCCTCGCTGGAGAAATATGTCAGCACGATGGCAAGCAGGTAACCGGGCACTATCAGCCAGACCAGCGGAAAAGCATAAATCAGTTTGGCAACGCCGGCAGCGATGCCGAAGGCCACCCCGAATGAGACGGCGAGCAACAATGTTTTCTTTTTGAAAACACCATTGGTCAGCAGCTCGGTGGTTTCGCCCAGGGCATTAAGCGCAGGTTCTGCCAGGGTTGCACCGAAGCCCATCGCCCAGGCAAACAGCAAGGCCAGGCCCACACCGATGCTATAGATATAAATGGGTGAGATTTCGACTCCGGGGACCGGTGTAAAGGCCGCCGGCACCAGGTTTCCGACATCACCACCCAGTTTGGACAATCCATAAGTAAGCCCCAGGTTAAAAATACACATGCCAATCATGGCGAGTACGATACCGTATATGATCTCGCCGGGGTTCTTCAGGGGCTCATGCAGCACGAACCTGAGCACCAGGTAGAGGAAAATCACCAGTGGCAGGATGGCACGAATTCCCAGAACAATCTCTTCACCGGGACTGCTCTGGTACCAGGCCGGCTCCATGTTACTGGCAGCAGCACTTGCCATGCGGGCAGCTTCGATAATCTCAGCCGGTGACTGGGTGAATGAGATGTAAAACGCCAGTAGTAGCACCCCGGTAATCGGGAACAGCGAGGCCAGGGTCACGATACCGAAGCCTGATAATCCTGACTCGCCCTTGCCTGCCGCCGCGGCAATACCAATACCCAGGGACAATACCAGGGGTACCGTCACCGGTCCGGTGGTCACTGCACCGCAGTCCCAGGCAAGGCCAATAATTTCATGTAACTGTGGATCGATAGCAGCCAGCAGGGTCAATCCGAGCACCGGCACCAGCGCCATATAGATCATCGGTTTCAGACTCCAGCCGTAGAGAAAACGCAAGGTCCCCAGTACAGCTGCAAGCCCTACGCTGGCACCAACGACCAGAACCAGTATGTCTGACCACGCATTGAGCAGAGTGTAAAGATAAGGTGCCTGCTCAACCGAAACATTCTTGCCGACCGCTTTCAATGCACCGATTGCCGGCTCGGCGAAAGTGACACCGATACCCAGCAACAAGGTTATCAGCAGAACGACAGGCAGTGAAGAGTTACGCGGCAGCGTTCGGCCGATCACTGTACCAAAAGGCATCAATCCCGACTTGAGACCTTCCATGAAGAACATCAGGCCAACGATGACAGCGAACAGGCCACCGGTAATAATCAGGTAATGGGCTTCCAGTTGTCGCAAGATCAGTACCTGGAAGAGAAGCAGATACAGTGCGAGTGGTACAACGGCCTTCACCTGCTCCATCATGCGCACCAACACATAGGGGCGCAGCAGATTATAGACCTCAACGAGGTTCAATTTGAATCGTGGCGTGCGGTAGGGTATCAGGTTTCCATTGGCGTCTCTTTCCAGCTTGGGTGTTATAGCATTTATACTATATTCTTTGTGCTTGCCACGAGATCTACGCTGAACGTCTCCGAACCGATACTGCCTAGACATATTTTAGCGCCCCTCGTCTAAAAGAACTCAGGAGACAGTATACCTGTTTAAACCAGTCAGCATCTGTTGTCCGGGCCCGCTTTCGCCCTGGCCATGCAGGTCCCAATGTACTTCCTGACAGTTTATCTGCGCGCTTGTAAATGCCTCGTCACCGAACGGTACTCCTCCCCATCCCGCTACCGGCATTTGGGGCCAGAGTAAAATCTCCTGCTTCCCCCTGCCCCGCCCCCTTTCTCGGCGGCTTTTCCCGGGCCGCGCTTCTGCGGCATGAACTGTCGAACGTATTGTTACTCTGTCGCCTACCAGAGTCCAACCCGGGAATGACCATTTCCAGAACAAACATGACAAAAAGCCCAGAACTCTGGATGACCGGATTGGGTCGACTCCTTTCGTTTATTGAATCATCAGACAGTTATTTACTAAACGACCGGGTCGGGCGGACACCTGCCGTTCCAGGCGCACTTCTAATTGGTAACTGGCTGTTGCGATTGTCAGTGAGAACTGAAACCGGCCAATAGTAGATCTTTAACTACAAACGCAAACGGCGACTGAAACCGCCATCTTTGCTGATGACGTTAGCACTAAACATGAAGATTAAGCCACAGCCAAACAACACTAATGATGGAGGCAATGGAATTGATGTAACGCCCGACATTATCGGGGTATTTGGTATATTTTCGTATGCGTAATCCACCAATACAATATTGTTAGTTGAATCAGTCTCCAATTGAATCCACCCGTAGAACGTCTCTGATACCGAGGTTAATTCAAAACCCAAGTAGCGATTATCAATGTCATGCCATGTGCCAGAATAAATGATCGGGTCATTCCGTGAATTCCTTGATTCCGTCA
>JAOUCV010000203.1 GCA_029859555.1 Gammaproteobacteria bacterium | reverse complement strand
ATGTCTTGACGCCGTTGCGCTTGGCGGGTAGTGATAGGGCAGTGCTGGTTAATCGTGGCTGGGTACCCCTGGGCGTTAGCCGTGACCAACTGCCTGACAACCCGGTCTCTGGGGTTGAGCGCGAGGTGATCGGGCGGATCAAGAAAGCGACGCAGGAAAATTTTCGTCTCGGAGACGAAGAGCTGCGCCAGGGCTGGCCTTACCGGATTCAGCATATTGATACCGACAGGCTCGGTGATGAACTGGGATACCGACTGATGCCGGTAGTCTTGTTGCTCGAGCCAGACGAAAGTGACGGGTTTCTCAGGGAGTGGCATCCAATGACATTTGGACCGGAGCGCAATCTCGGGTATGCCGTGCAGTGGTTTGGGCTGGCACTGGCACTGGCGATTATTTATCTTGCTGTGAATATACATAGAGTGAAACAACCATGACTACCGACACTATAGAACCGACGCAGCGGCGACGCTCACGTGCTTCATTGCTGATTGTACTTGCCCTGTTTGCGGCGCCGGTGCTGGTTGCCTGGTCGTTATTTTATATCTTTCCGGAATGGATGCCGTCCTCGACGAACAACCATGGCGACCTGGTCGAGCCCGCCCGGCCATTACCGGATTTCAATCTTGGTACAGTATCGGGTGATGCTGTGGACCAGACCTTTTTACGAGGCAAATGGAACTACGTCTACCTGCATGAGGGAGAGTGCGGTAGTGCCTGTGTCGAGCGACTCTATAAAGTTCGTCAGCTGCGGCTGGCAAACGGTAAGAATATTGACCGTATTCAGCGCTTGATGCTTTGGCGGGCCGACACCGTTAGCCCGGACGCCCGTGCCGAGCTGCAGTCCCATTTTCCGGGACAGGTAATTGCCTTGGTGGCTGAAAATTCAGGGCTGGTCTCGGTATTCTCGACCGATGCAGAAGCGCCACTGACTGCTGGACGAATTTATCTCGTTGATCCGCTTGGCAATCTTATGATGAGCTATCAGCCGGATGCTGAGCCTCGGGGTATTATCAAAGACATGCACAGGCTCTTAAAATATTCCGGATTAGGGTAAAATATCCGGCTCTGGCGCCTGGCCAGAGTGTAAAAACCACATGCGTCGGGAGCATGATGAGTATTTCAATAGCAGCGAACGCCACGCTTCATTGGCGCGATTATCTGGGTGTCTGCAAACTCAAAGTAGTTGCTTTGATTGTTTTTACGGCCCTGGTCGGCATGTTTCTGTCAGTTCCAGGGATGGTGCCCTGGCAGCCGCTGATTTTCGGCACGCTGGGAATCGGCATGGCCGCAGCTTCGGCCGCAGCTATCAATCACGTGGTGGATCAGTACGCGGACGCACGCATGGAGCGCACAGCGGATCGTCCAGTTGCCAGCGGGCATCTTACCAGCCGTAGCTGTCTGGTATTTGCGCTTGTGCTTGGCGCGGTGGCGATGTGGATACTGGTTCAATTTGTGAATACGCTGACCGCGTTACTTACATTTGCTTCACTGATCGGCTATGCGGTGATCTACACGCTGTATCTCAAGCGTGCGACCCCGCAAAATATTGTTATTGGCGGAGCTGCCGGTGCTGCACCACCGGTACTGGGCTGGACTGCAGTCACTGGCCACATCGATCCGAACGCATTGCTGCTGTTCCTGATTATTTTCGTCTGGACACCACCGCACTTCTGGGCGCTGGCGATCCATCGCCGCCACGAGTATGCAAAGGTCGATATTCCCATGTTGCCGGTAACACACGGTGTCGATTTTACCCGACTGCAGATCATGCTCTATACCATCTTGCTACTGGCTGTCACGGTGATGCCATATGCAACCGGTATGAGCGGGTTGTTGTACCTTGCTGGCGCGCTGGCTCTTGGCGCCGGCTTCCTATATCACGCCTGGGCATTGATGCGCGATGAAAGTGGCAAGCAAGCCATGAAGACCTTCGGCTATTCCATTACCTATCTCATGGCCCTGTTCGCTCTGTTGCTGGTTGATCATTATGTGCCTTACCGCTGGATTCCCTGATATCTGATTGGCCTGGTCTTCAAACGGCGCACCTGAAACCGGGTGCGCCGTTTTTCATTGCTTTCCTTGATATATATCAACCCCGGGGGACGATTTCATTGGGTTTTTGATTTGCTAGACTGCGGGTGTTTGCTGGATAGTATTTAGCCGTTTATACAGTTAAAGGGAGCGCTGTTGTGTTAGATGAATCCTTGCGGGCAAGTCGTATAGCGGTATGTGTTAAAAGCGAAAACAAGGAAGTACTTGAGCAGAATGATCTCTGCAGGCAGATTTGTGGTGACTGTCTGGGCGAAGTGTGTGAGCGGGGTTGCATGACCCTGTATGCAGAAGACGATGCCTTGCAGTGGAAAGACTGGGGAACTCGTGTCTACAAGAACAGCCATATTCACGATGCTTTCTTCGATGTGACGCTGCTGCTCAGTGGTAAAAATATCATTACATTTTTACAGCCACTAAAAGACAAATATGAACAGGCTCTCGCGTACTACCAGGGGAAAGGGCTGACTCGACGTGAAACCGAGGTGGTTTCCCTGACCATCCGTGGAGTTACCAATATCGATATCTGCCAGTCCTTGTCGATTTCAAAGGCAACGCTGAGAACGCATTTGAACAATATTTATCGTAAGTTACGTGAGCTGGGAGAAGAGCCGGCATTTATTCCGGCGAATCGGGTATCAGTCTAGGTAGCTGCGGGGCGTTGTTGGTGAAAATAAAATTGAATGGTCGGGGACTATGATCGAATGGCGCGCTGATTTTCGGGGTGTTCCCATGTGTGGGCGATTAAAAAGGAATTGTTTATGAAACCATGTGTTTTTATTCACACCAATCACAAGCAGATTGTCGGCGCCCATGTGGCGGAACGTGCGCTACGTAGATATTCGAAGCACAATGATAAATTCGACGTCAGCTTCATACAGCTCAAAGACCATTCGTTTTTTAACGATCGCGAAGGTCAGTTATACCTGCGCGATGGTATGCAACGCCCGTGGCTGAATAATGACTTGCAATCATTTACACCGTTGCGCTTTATGCCGCCTGAGATGATGGGTTACGAAGGCCGGTCAGTGGTTATTGATCCGGATATATTTGCGGTATCCGATATCTGGGACCTGCTGTCACGTGATATGCAGGGTAAGGCGATCATGTGTCGTGCCCGTACCGGTACAAAAGGCAAGTTTGATCGCTGCCTGGCCAGCAGTGTCATGCTGCTGGATAACGCAAGGCTTCGTCACTGGAAAGTCGAAGAAAATTTCAACGATATGTTTGAAGGCAAGCGTGATTACATGAACTGGATTTGTTTGAAGACAGAACCGCGTGAATCTATCGGCATATTTGAAAGTGAGTGGAATGATTTCGATAAGCTCACGCCCGCAACAAAATTGCTGCATACTACCAAGCGAAAAACCCAGCCCTGGAAAACGGGTTTGCAGATCGATCATCGCCCGCGTGAAAAGTTTCCCTACTTCCCGCCACTGGCCTGGGTGATGAAGGCCAGACGAAAGCTGTTCGGTGAGTACGCATTTCTGGGGCATTACAAGCCACATCCGGATCCCAATCAGCAGAACCTGTTCTTCGGCTTGTTGAAGGAATGTATTGACGAAGGGGCAGTCAGTGAAGAGATGATTCGGGAACAGATGAACCAGAACAATGTACGACATGATGCCTTTGAGGTGCTGGATCACACGCCGCCACTGGCGCCGGTTTAACCGGGGGTCAGACTGATGGAATACTGCGTATTCATTCACACTAACCATAAACAGATTGTTGGTGCGCTGGTTGCAGAGTATGCGTTACGGCGGAACTCGAAAAATAACGACAGGTTTGACGTAAAAATCATCAATCAGAATGACTACCCGTATTTTCAGGCTCATGAAGGGCAATTGTACTTGCGTGACGGTATAAAACGTCCCTGGTTCAATGAAGATTTGCAGTCGTTTACCCCAACACGATTCATGCCGCCGGAACTGATGGGGTATCAAGGTCGTTCAGTGGTTATTGATCCGGATATTTTTGCAGTGGGTGATGTCTGGGAGTTGCTGACGCGGGATATGCAGGGCAAGGCGATTATGTGCAGGCGCAGGGCGGGGCCTAAAGGTATCGTTGACCGTTGTCTGGCCAGCAGTGTTATGTTGCTGGATAACGCCAGGCTCAGGCATTGGGACGTCGAAGACAAGTTTGAAAAGATGTTTACCTTCGAACAGGATTACCAGCCATGGATCTGTTTGAAAGACGAACCGCGAGAGACTATCGGACTTATAGAAAACGAGTGGAATGATTTCGATAAGCTCGACGATAACACCAAGATGATTCATAACACACGGCGCCGTACACAACCGTGGAAGGCAGGGCTTCCAATCGACTGGCGACCAGCGGAAAATTTTCGTCTGTTTCCACCGCTCGGGTGGCTGATGCGCGCGAGGCGTAAATTGTTTGGTGAATATGCTTTACTGGGGCGCTACAAGTCACACCCTGATCCCAACCAGGAGCGCTTCTTTTTCGGACTGCTAAAAGAATGTCTGGAAAAAGGTATCGTCGCTGACGACATGATTCGTGACGAAATCGCTCAAAACCATGTCCGGCATGATGCTTTCGATGTGATAGACCGGACGCCCAGACTTGTGGGTGCCTGGCGATAAAGTCGATGTCGGCTGACCAACGCGCCGGTTAGCCGACACTACCTGAGACGCAGCACCTG
>JAOUCV010000202.1 GCA_029859555.1 Gammaproteobacteria bacterium | reverse complement strand
CAATCTACCAGCGATCCACTGCTAACCGGTAAATCGCCCCCGCATCCTTATGAGCCATTTTATTTTTTATCCATAAACGGGACCGCTGTCAGCCCCGGCTTCACATCCGTGCCATTCCTTTCGTTGAAAGCCTTGATCTGCGCATTGGTAACAGCTGCTGACTCGGGTTCGACGCTGTTAAGCGTAGTATCACTAAACATCTCACCCAGAATTTTCATGGAATCCGGCGGCTGCTTCTGCCGCTGTGGCGGCGTCGGAAAGCTCTCGTGGTTCGGCACGGCCATACGGGTACGAATAGCATCCTTCGTCACATTCCAGACCATGAAGTCCTGCGCAAGATCCAGGGGGCCATCATAAGTCTTGCGGATTTCGGAATAGACGGCCATGGAGGTGTCATGATCGTTCTGAAAATGGTAACAAACGGCCAGTCGTGGCCTGGTCAGCGACATGATCTTGCCAAACGCCTGTGCCGAGGTATGCGCCTGCGTACCGACAAAGATGGCTTCCGATGCAACCATGCCGAGTTTTGACATCATCATTTCTGGCGGGAGAAAGCATTCATGGACAGAGAGATCAGCGTCTACAGCATGATCACGCCAGCCTGTTGACGGCAGCGTATCGCTGGAAAAGGCAAATTTCAAACCTTTCCATTCAAGGATGAAACTCACCGACTGTTCACCGTGGATGGCGGGCAGGGTACGGATCACGACCCCGTCCTCGTCGAAGATAGTATTGTTCACTGCTGTCCAGTCAAACTCGTTCACCTCAAGCGTAAGTCCGCGAGGGTCGACGACGGAGCCACGGGTGGCGGCCTCCCAGGCCCACATTTCTTCCATGTTTTTTACCCAGGCCCTGGTACCCCATTCCGGCTTCATCCCGTTGGGACCCCACAAACGCAACGGTTGCAGCCGGTTATTGACCGGGCCGGTAAAGTAGAATGCCGGGAAGTCGCCCGCATGGTCGAGGTGCAAGTGTCCCAGAAAGACCTTGTCGAGCTGGTCCAGCGGGATACCCAGTGCGGCGATGCGTTCGTATGAACCCTCGCCCATATCGAAGATGAACTTTTCGCCATTACCGAGTTCAACCAGGAAACAACCCGCCGCCTGCTTAAGCCGCGGTGTCGGCATGCCGGTACCACAGGCGATGACCCGCATTTCATCAGGAGCGAGCGCTTCTGTGCCGGGATAGTAAACATCGTGCTCCGGAAACGGCTGGGTGCGCGACCACTCTTTGGGTGCATTAGCAGCAGTTACCAGCGCTGAAGAAAAAATGGAACACACCGTTGCTACAACAATAATTACTGGTTTGCTGATATTCATATCGAACCCCTTCCGCGTTTATTTTTGCCCGAGTGCAAGCCGACTGGCATGACCGCATCAATGAGGATGCCCGCCATATCTTACTGCTTTTTCGGCATCGGTGGTGGCGTGTAGCCCTTCCACTTTCCGCCTGCGATAAACCAGGTCGAAAAAAGGCTTGTCGCCGTTGCCCTGTTCCACGAGACAAGAGATGGACACGACTGCTTTCGTCTGGTTTGGCATACCGGTACCGAGAGCGGTAATCCGCATTTCATCGGCGCCAGCCCGTTCGGTATCGGGAAAATAACTGGCCGGGTACTGACCACCAACAGTTGCCGAGGGCATGCGTCCGAGCGGCACATTATCCGGATTGGCCAGTACGTTTGTATGTAGTGCAAATAAACCATGCACAGCGACGAGGAAAACTATTAAGTAGTTTCTCCTCATAATCTCCGGTAAAAAAGTACCGCAGCTTCCGGTTGCAGCCTAGAAACACCCGCCTCCCTTTGGATAGTGTTCCTTGACGCGGCGAATTTTCTCGTCCACCTCGATCTGTTTGGCATCGTCTCCCTGACGTGCCTGGTAGGCGGCGTCCAGCTGTTCCTCTACACTCGGGTAATCCGCCCGCCTCATGGCGGCATATTTATCCTCGTGACTGGCATCTGATATTTCCAGCAGGGCCGAATTGATTTCTGCCTCGGCCGGCCGGGCGGTATCGGCCAGCCATTCTTCTATATACGGATCCTGATCCGGAGAGTCCTGCCTGATAATATAGTCAATGCCTGCCGTGACATTCGGATTCAGAATACGTATGGCACGGCAAAGTGAAAGTGCACGCTCATCCTGTTTGACGAGATTGCGCTGTTGCGCAGCAACCTGTATGGCTTCGTCCATTTTCCGCGAGTTCTTCCATAAAATGTATACCATGATGCATACAGATATCAGGACCACAATAACGATATTAAGGACTCCATCGAACATTTTATGTCGCTCCTCTGGTGACCGGCTTGTTTATAGTGTAGCAAGAGACGATAAATACTGTCTGTAAACAGGAAACACAAGCCCTCAGCCGGACAAGGTCACGCCTCTATTGTTCCTGCGGGTATACCAACCCAACCTGATCTCTGGCAACATCTAAAATCGAAATCAGCTCCAGGCTGTTTTTGTGCGACCAAAGTGCGCTTTCAATCCGGCTGGCACGCAGGCATTTGTGGCATTCTTCAATTTCACAGGTAAACCCGTTGCCTTTTACGGGTAAGTCAAAAACCTGTTCGGTTTCTCCCTGTACCAGGGTATACCCTTCGGGTGAATGCCATGTTTTGTGAATATAGATTTGCCCTTCGGCACCACTTATTCGCGCAACCATGTCAGAACCGGATTCAAGCCCACTATATAACAGGGCATGGGCTGATTCATAAGTAAAAATCATGGATGTCTGCATGTCACATTTTGTTAGCGTGTGAAATAGTGATTTTGCCACTATTTCTTCTGGAAATCCCAAAATTAAATAGCTTAAAAATGCCGGATAGATGCCAATATCGAGGATGGCACCGCCACCCAGTTCCAGCGCAATCACCCTGCTGTCCAAATCACCCGGAACCTTAAAAGAAAAGTCCGCGTTGATAAACTTTACTTCACCGATTTCGCCATTATCAATCCGCTTTTTTATTGCAATGATAGCCGGGTTAAAGCGTGTCCACAGTGCCTCCATAAAAAAGCGCCTGGTGCGCCTGGAGGTTTCGATAATTGCCGAGGCTTCTTTTGCGTTGAGTGACAGTGGTTTTTCACATAGAACATGTTTGCCATGCTCCATGGCCTGAATACTTAATTCCGCATGTGAAACGTGCGGTGTAGCTATATAAACAATATCGACATCCGTATCCCGGAAAAGCTCTGCATAGGTCCCGTAGGCATTCCCTGCATTATGTTTTTCGGCAAACGCCTGTGCTTTTTTGACAGCCCTGGAAGCGACCGCAGAAATTTCAGCATCATCTGTCAGGGCTATGTCACGGGTAAATTTACCGGCGATATTGCCGCAACCAACAATTCCCCATTTTATTTTAGGCAGGTCCATAACTGATTCTTCATAACATGATTTTTCAGCTGCTATGTTATCAGCATACAGATAAAACTGTCGCCAGATATGGCAGTCACCACCCGGCTTATCACCGCTGCCTTGTAGCTCTGCCGGCATCGCGATCTTTCAGCTGCCAGTATCATCCCAGTATCATTTGGCCAGTCGGGATGCAATAATCGCAGCCACCCTGCGGCGCCGATCCACGGAAACAACCGTACCAGTCCTGGTTCAAGAGAACAGATGACCATGCAAATCAAATCAATCCTGACCTCTGTCTTGTTACTCGCGACACTGACTGTCAATGCTGCCAGTCCGCTTCCGGTTTCATCGCCCGCACACCAGCAAATCGATCCCGCACGACTGCAGCGCATGCATGCTCTCGTCAGCGGTTACGTTACCGCTGGCAAGCATGCCGGCGCAATGGCCATGGTGGTCCGCAACGGCAAGATCGTTGACTGGCAGACGTGGGGGAAATCGAGTCTTGATAGCGGTGAACCCATCAGGAAGGATTCCATCTTCCGCATCTACTCGATGTCCAAGATCATCACTTCCGCGGCAGTACTGCAGTTGTTCGAGCAGAACAAGCTGTTGCTCAGCCAGCCGGTGACCGATTTCGTTCCGGAATTAAAGGCACTCAGGGTATTTGCCGGGGGCACCACGGAAGCTCCTGAACTGGAGGACATCAGGACACCGATCACGATCAGGATGTTGCTCAACCACACGGCTGGCTTTACCTATGGTTTCTTTGACGAATCGCCGGTTAACGAACTCTACAAAACGGCCGACCTCTGGAGCGCCAGCTCACTTGATGATTTCCTGCAGCGCGCCGCAAAACTCCCGCTGATCGCACAACCCGGCGAGGCTTACCATTACGGAATCAACGACGACATCCTCGGACTTGTCATCCAGCGCGCGAGCGGCATGCCGCTGCAGGAATACATCGCCGAAAACATCACCGGCCCGTTAAAAATGAAGGACACGGCATTTTATGTCCCCGAAGAAAAGTTAAGTCGCCTCGTCTCCATCCATAAGTACGGGGACGACGGGGAACTGGAGGTTGTCGAGGATGATTTCATAGGGGCCTACACAGAAAAGGGCCGCGGAGTTCCCTCCGGTGGTGGCGGGCTGTTCTCGACCATCGGCGACTATGCCCGCTTTGTCCAGTGCCTGCTGAACGGCGGCGAACTCGACGGCGTGCGTATTCTTGGCCGCAAAACGATCGAACTGGCCATGCAAAACTCGCTTCCCGAGGGTGCATATGCGTTCTCTCCAACCATGGGCTGGGGTCTGATGAGCGGGCTGCACCTCGACATGGCGGGCTCACTCGAACCCGTCAGC
>JAOUCV010000201.1 GCA_029859555.1 Gammaproteobacteria bacterium | reverse complement strand
TGCTGAATACCGGCGTTACCAGTCTGCGCACAGTTCCGGCAGTGCCGAGGGTGTTTCACTCAATGGCGACAAGCAGCCGGTAGTCAATATCAGTTGGGATGAGGCCGCGCGTTATTGCAACTGGTTGAGTGCTCAGGACGGTTTGCCGGCAGCCTACCGTGAAAACGCCGGCAAGATGACGGCCGTGGTACCGGCGACCAGCGGTTACCGCCTGCCGACAGAAGCAGAATGGGTATACGTGGCGCGCAAGCTCGGCCGCCAGCAGATGGCACGCTATTCGTGGAGCGGCAGTTTTCCACCTACCGCAAAAACTGGCAATTTTGCCGATGCCAGTATTGCCGATACGCTCGCCAATGTCGTGCCCGGCTATAATGACGGCTATCGCGGCACTGCGCCGGTGGGGAGTTTTCCGGCGCGGCCTGCCGGCTACCATGATCTTGGCGGCAACGTGGCTGAATGGATGAACGATTACTATGCTGTTTACCCCGGCATGGCTGCACAGCTGGTGACCGACCCGGGCGGACCGGAAACGGGTGATCATCGCGTGGTACGTGACTCAAGCTGGCGTCAGGGTACGATTGGCGAGTTACGGCTCAGTTACCGTGATTACAGTCGCGCCGGGCGAGCCGACCTTGGTTTTCGTATTGCACGTTATGCACAGTGAGCAACAGGAGTTTCAGGATGCGTAGATATGGTTTGATACTGCTGGCGGCGCTGTTGTGTGTGGGCAAGCTGCATGCCTTGTCGGTTGATGATGACAAGCGCTCGCAGGATGACAGTAGCGTTCAGCAACAGTCGCAAAGCCGGAAAAATCAGGCGCCTGAAAAGTCCGGAAAAAAAGCGGCAGCACCCGTTTCCACCTTTAAACCAACGGAAAGAATCAGTGCAGACAGTGCAGTTTCATTCCCGGTTGATATTTAATCAGCCATAGCAGCGCTTACAGGAAATCATATCCATGAAAAAAGGTTTTCCCGTTGAACTCGTCTACCAGGTTTTCACCTTGTTGATTGCCTTCATCCTGGTGCATGCCCTGTACGTTACCCTGATCCGCCCGCAGGCGAATGCCTTTCTGCAGCAGGAAGCAGTCAATATGCAGGCAAACCCGGAGTATGTGCAGCAGCGTTCTTTTTACGTGGTGATCAAGGACTATGAGCAGGAAAGTTGTTTTGTGCTGATGCTGTGGGCGTTCGCGATACTCGGCTTCAAGGGCAAGGCGACGCTCAGCCAGCAAAAGCTGCTCGATCAGGACCTGTTACGTCTGCCGGAGGATTTGCCTATTGGTCCTGAAGATACCCGGGACCTTGCCAGCCGGCTAAAATCGCTGCCGTCCTACATGCAGAACTACCTGTTGCCACGCGCCCTGATAACAGCAATCGAACGCTTTGGCGCCACCCGTAATGTGCAGGATGTGTCAACTGCCGCGCGCGATATCTGCGAGTCCGAGGGTGACCGTCTTGAGTCAGAACTGTCCATCATTCGTTACATTGCCTGGGCCATTCCCTCGGTCGGGTTTATCGGTACCGTGCGTGGTATCGGTGATGCGCTCGGCCAGGCGCATCGTGCGGTGGAAGGTGATATTACCGGTGTGACCTCCAGTCTGGGGGTTGCATTTAACTCGACCTTTATTGCCCTGGTCATCAGTATTGTGCTGATGTTCTTCATTCACCAGTTACAGCTGATGCAGGAACGCCTGGTACTGGACAGTGAACGCTATATTGATCACTGGTTTATCCGGCGCCTGCAGAGCTGATAAGACGATACGGTTAGCCAGCCATGAAGCGTCGCAAGGTTTCCCCCTTCTCCCTGTCGTTTCTAGACATTATGTTCTGCGGCTTTGGTGCCGTGGTGCTGCTGGTGCTAATCCTGAATGCGGATACCGTGAAGGCGCGCAATGAAACCTTTGCTGATCTCAGTGCGGACGTCATTCGACTGGAGCAGCAAGTATTGCTCGGCGAGGATGACCTGGTGCTTGCCCGCAACAGCCTGGACGTTGCAGAACAGGAACGCGTCATCGCAACCGGGGAGGCCGAGCGCATTACCGAGACGATCAGGATGCTGGAGCTTCAGATTGCGAATATGCAGAACGAAACACAGGCCAGCCGTGCACATGTCAACCAGCTCTCTTCGGATCTGAAAAAGCTGGATGCCGAGCAGCAGCGTCAGGGTGAAAAAGCTGCAGCAGCTGCCGGCGACAAGGTGCGCACCTTTAAGGGGGAGGGCGACCGCCAGTATCTCACCGGGCTCAAGGTGGGTGGCAAGCGGGTATTGATACTGGTAGATGTGTCAGCCAGTATGCTCGATGAAACCGTGGTCAATGTTGTTCGGCGACGCAACATGGATGACAGCAAAAAACGCGGTGCACCGAAATGGCGACGCACCCTGGCAACGGCTGACTGGCTGGTCAGTAATCTGCCATCGACGTCACGTTTCCAGCTGTACAGCTTTAATACCGCTGCACGCCCCGCCATTTCCGGAACCGATGGAAAATGGTTGCTGGCCTCGAACAGCAAGGACGTGAATGCTGCCGTGACTGCCTTGCGACAGCGGGTGCCGGCAAAGGGCACCAGTCTCTACCAGGCGCTGGCAGTGGCAAAAAAACTGTCCCCGAAACCGGATAATATTCTGCTGATAACCGATGGCTTGCCGACGCAGGGGCGTGGCAAGCCGACAGGCACCACTGTTTCGGCGGCAGAACGCCTGCAGCACTTTGAGGCGGCGGTGCGCTCATTGTCGTCAGGTATCCCGGTCAATACCATCTTGCTGCCGATGGAAGGTGATGCCTACGCCGCTGCCGCTTACTGGAAACTTGCTATTGATACCCGCGGCTCATTCATCACGCCTGCACGGGACTGGCCATGAGTCGCCGTTATGGATAACGCTCATGGGTAAACGCAAGCGCCGTGATGTGGATATCTTCAATATGTCCTTTCTTGACGTGGTGTCCTGCGGCTTCGGCGCCATCATTCTGCTGCTGGTGATCGTGAAGGTGTCGGAACCCCATGTCATCGAGCGCCTCGCGGTTGACCTGACCGGGCTGGTGCAAAAGCTCGAGGCCGAACTGTTTGAGATTCGTGGCGAGACCACAGTGCTCAACCGGGAACTGCTCAGCAAGCAGCAGCAACTTTCCGAGGCGCGTGAAAAGCTGGCCCGGTTGCAGGGTGACATGTCTTCCGTGCGCGGTCAGTACCAGAGTGCCCGTAATGAACAGGATGCGCAGTCCATCATTGCCGGGCAGCTGTCTTCGGCAAAGCAGAGCCTCAGTGAGGAAATGCGGCGCCTGCTGGGGGCGGGTTATCAGCGCAGCAACCCGCGCTCGGCGATTGGTGGTGTGCCGGTCGACAGCGAGTACATTATTTTCATAATCGATACCTCCGGGTCCATGCGCCAGCATGCCTGGCCACTGGTACTGAAAAAGGTCAGGGAAGTGCTGGAAATCTATCCGCGGGTTAAAGGTATCCAGGTTATGAATGACATGGGTGACTACATGTTTTCCCAGTACCAGAGCAAGTGGATACCGGACACAGCGGCGCGTCGCAAGGCAATCATCAAGCGGCTCGCCGGCTGGGAGCCGTTCTCGAATTCCAGCCCGGTCGAGGGAATCGAAGCGGCCATACGTCGTTTCCATGCCAAAGACAAGCGTATCAGTCTGTATGTTTTCGGTGATGACTTCGCGCGCGGGTCCATACAAACCGTCATCAATACCGTGGACCAGTTGAACCGCGCTGACCGCTCGGGCCGTACCCGGGTACGCATTCATGCTGTCGGTTTTCCGGTGCTGTTTGATTTCAGCGGCGGGTTGCCGGGGAATGCCGTGCGTTATGCAGCGCTGATGCGTAAACTTGCGGAAAACAACAATGGCAGCTTTGTGGGGCTCAATAGTGCGAAGCGCTAGCCAGATAATGCATTAGAAGAATATTTTAACTGTATGTAAATTATAATAAATATAAATTCTGTATAAGTGTCCTCACAAGAGGAACAGATTTACTGGCCGGTCTGCTGTAACTGCATGCCGGGGCATTTAGCGGGGCAGAGCGCCGGCTGGCGCCGAATGCAGGCACCTTGTCCGGACAGGTGCGGCGTTCCTGTGTGGCATACCAGGGCAGAACAAGGCAAATAAATGACAGGAGAGCAGCTTATGGCGAAGTCAGCGCTTGCAGATTACCGCTTCTATAACAATTCACCGGAGGTCGATGATTTCTATCGTGAAGTGATTGCCGGCTTCAGCCAGAATCAACGCTGCATTCCACCCAAGTATTTCTATGACGAGGAAGGTGCCCGCCTGTTCGAGGCAATCTGCCGGCAGCCGGAATATTACCCGACCAGAACCGAACTGACGCTGCTGGAGAAGCATGCGGAAGATATCAGGTCACATGTTGGCGATGGTTGTTACCTGATTGAACCGGGCAGTGGCAGTTGTGAAAAAGTCCGCTTGCTGCTGGATACCTTGCGTCCGGAGGTTTATGCGCCGCTGGACATTTCCTGTGAACAGCTGAAGTCAGCGGCAGCTGCTGTGGCAGCAGATTATCCCTGGCTCGATGTGCATGCAGTTTGTACCGATATTACCAGCGAAGTATCACTTGATTTCATACCGGACGAGACCACGCCGGTGATGTTTTACCCCGGATCGAGTATCGGCAATTTCGATCCGGAAGATGCGGTGAAGTTTTTAACGTGCCTTGCGCAACTGGCCGGGCCCGGTGGCGGCCTGTTGATAGGAGTCGACC
>JAOUCV010000200.1 GCA_029859555.1 Gammaproteobacteria bacterium | reverse complement strand
GGCCACTTTTCAGGCCACCATGATTATTTTAAGGGAGGGGATAACAAGTTGTCGTGAAGGGATTACAAGCTCAGTTCTGAATTGATCCAGTGTATGGATTGGCGCGCATTCGTGAAGTGCGTAGTATGGGTAAGACTACGATAAAGTTGATGCAAGCCTTGCTGTTACGGGCGAGGAAAAATCCGAGATTCCCGGGAATAAGAAATATGATTTGTAAAAGTATAGACAGAGCTAAAAAAATACTGAAAGCAGGTTTTCTGTTGGCTGCCTTTGTATCTATGCCCTCTGCGGCTAATACCATTTTGCTGATGCAGACGAGTTCAGGTTTCACGGGTACGGGTTTCGTTGAGATCGAATTGTTTGATACGGTTGCTCCGGAGACTGTCGCAAACTTTCTGAATTACGTGAATGCTGGCGATTATGACGGTACCTTCATCCATCGCAGCGTCCCCGGTTTTATACTGCAGATGGGTGGATTTATATTTGATCCTGCTCAGGGTGATTTTTTTGCGGAGGGTACCAGCCACATACCGACTGACCCGCCGGTGGTCAACGAATTCAGGATGTCAAATGTTCGCGGCACTATAGCAATGGCCAAGCTTGGGGGTGATCCGGACAGTGCCACCAGTGAATTCTTTTTCAATCTTGCCGACAATTCCGAAAATCTGGATAACCAGAATGGCGGGTTTACCGTATTTGCACAGGTGATCAGCGGACAGGACGTGATCGATGCCATCGTTGAGGAGCAGCGTTGCAGCGACTATTTCATTTTTAATTCAGGTCAGTGCAATGGAATTATAGCATTCGATGACGCGCCTTTATTAGCTATGATCGCTACGCCAACGGGGGGGTTTCTTAATCCTGTGGCACCGCAAAACCTGGTAAAAATCATATCAATCGGTATTGATACTGATGGTGACAGTGTAATTGACCGGGTAGAAGATGCCGGGCCAAATGGGGGGGATGGCAACAACGATGGTATCGCAGACAGTGAGCAGTCCCATGTTGCATCTCTTCCCGATATTCGAAATAGTTACATCACAGTAGAGGCAAATCCTCTGCAGGTACTGCGGGCCCTGGGTTTCGATGAAGGAACTGATTACCTGGCACAGGCAGACCCCCTGAGTTCGCTCAACGGCTTGAATTTTGTCTATGGTTTCCTTTCGTTTGATGTCTTGAACGTGGGTGCTGGCGGAAATGCAGTTATTAAAATAATTGTGCCGAATGGCGAATCGCCAAAGAAATATTTCAAGTTCGGGCCGACGCCGGATAACCCGGTTGATCATTTATATGAATTTGACTTTGATGGTGAAACAGGCGCCGAGTTTGATGGTAACGAGGTAACGCTGCATTTTGTCGATGGCAAGCGTGGCGACTCAGACCTGCTGGAAAATGGTGTGATTACCGATCCCGGGACGCCGGCGCTGCGCGCGAAGAATTCCGGGTCTGGTGGTGGCGGGAGTAGTGGCTGCAGCCTGCGCAGTGAGGGTGCTCATGCTGGCCAGGCGGGTGCCTGGTTACTGCTGTGTTTGATTGTGCTGTATGCAGGCTGGCGTAAATATCAAAAGCATCAGTGATGCATGGTTTGACCGGAAAGTTATAAATCCGCTAGCAAATACTGACTCTGTCCGGGCAATTATTTTTTATGCTGTATTCGGGTTGGCACGCACTGCGTCGGGTTCGGGCGAGTGCAACGTGTTCTGTGCTAACGATCCAGACAGGCAGTTTTTTCGAAGATATATAAACCCGTAATCACCAGTGCAACAGCTATGGCAATGCCATGGCTGGCACCCAGGTTCATGGCGGTTGCGATTGTAAATGCCACTACTGGCACGACCAGAAACAGGTAAGCAAAAATAGCGATTATGATGTTGCTGATACCTGTTGTGCAGGCGTCGGCCTTGTCTGTCTCTTCTATGCCCAGGTTCATGTTGCAGCCCTTCAATATCGTGTGTGTATAGGGTTATCGACAACAACACCCTGATCATTAAAGGCATTGTTCAAATAAACCGAATGACGGTTTGGACAGAGGTCGAGGCGGCTCGCCTGGCAGGTGATCGGTTTCATCTTCAGGATATGAAAAAACGCCCCGCACTGGAGTCAGGGTGGGGCGCTGCGTAAATACCCTTATTCACAAATGTTTTCATGCAGTAAGGTATGCGTCCATGGCATTGATTTGTAACTGGATGAAGAGAAAGTCACCATGGTGTAGTTCGGCGTACAGCTGGGTTAGAATTGCATCCAGTCGGGTCTGACAGGGATGAAAAATACTATGCAATTATCAGTACGTGGTATCGGTGTTCTGATTACAGCTGCAGTCTTTCTTGGTGGCTGCGCCAATGTTGGCAAGTTGTCGGAAGGCGGTGTCGAAATGACGCAAGTGCCGGTCACAGAAAGCCCCAGCGGAAAAACCTTTCCCGGAAAATTCGTCTGGCATGATCTGCTGACCCCGGATCCAGCTGCGGCGGGCAGGTTTTATGAAAAACTGTTTGGCTGGCAGATCGACTACCAGGGACAATACGCAGTCGTACGAAATGAAGGAAAACTGATTGCGGGTATACTCAAGGTCAAGTCGCCAGAGGGTGGCACCGCCGAAGCTGTCTGGATGCCCTCGGTTTCTGTGGCTGATATAGATGCCGCTACCAGCAGGGTAACGGCCAATGGCGGGATGGTGTTAAAAGGCCCGATTGATATGGACAAGCGCGGCCATGCTGCTCTGATCAGTGATCCACAGCGCGCGGACATGGTACTGCTTGAAGCAAGGGGAGGCGATCCAGCCGATGCCGAGGCAGGAATCGGCGACTGGCTGTGGGATGAAATCTGGACTGACGACCCGGATGGCACCCAGGCTTTCTACGAGGCCGTGTTGGGGTACGACGAGATCACTCTGGGAGAAGGGTATGATGTCTTTCTTCACCAGGGGAAATGGCGAGCCGGCATCCGCTATGTGCAGGATAGAAGACAACATATGCTCTGGGTACCGGTTGTGCGGGTAGCAGATCCTGCGGTGACCGTTCAGGCTGTACCGGAGTTGGGCGGTGTCGTATGGGTAGCACCTGACGAGCCGCCGAGTGACGGCAATACCGCATTGATTGGCGATAGCACCGGTGCGTTGTTGCTGATCCAGCGATGGCCGCCGCTGGAATCTCCCCTGACAACCACGGGGGCGCAGTGATCATGAAAATTCTTTTCAGACGATGTGCAGTTTCCCTGGCGCTACCCGCTGTCCTGTTCGTGAGCGGTTGCAGTTCCAACGGTACGCAATACAGTTCGGTTAATTACAGTGTCTATGACGGCTATGGTTATCCCTACTACTCCTACGGCGGTTATTACTATGATGATGATCATCACCATCACCACGATGATGATGATCATCACGACAGGCCCGATCGTCCTGACAGGCCAGACCGCCCTGACCGGCCCATCAGGCCAGATCGTCCCACTACTTTACCGGCAACCCGGCCATCCGGTGGCATGAGCCGGCCGGTGGGCGGTATGGGTCGTCCATCCGGAATGTCGAGAGGCGGCGGCGGTGGCCGTGGTGGCCGTGGTGGCGGTCGAGGTCGCTAGCGCATGGTCAGCTGCCGGGTTATGCGGCTGAACGTAATACTACGATTCTGAACAACAGCGAATCCGGGTGAGCCACCACCGAGCCGGTACTGACGCGGCTCAGGCTTGCACTCTGTCATGCGCTTGGGAAGGCGATCCGGTCTTGATAGAAAGTTGCCGTTTATATTTGTGCCAAAAACCCGCAGCCGTTCCTGACCCTTCCTTGTAAATTACAGCAAGTGCGACGCTTGCATTATTTACATGTTTGGTAACATTGCTCCAAACTCATGGAGCAGCTATCTGTACATTTAACTTGATCGGATGCCGATCCAAATGTACCTCTTTTATCAATGCAACTACGCGTGCAGCAAGCATGCATCACCTGGCATCCGCGAGCACATACTTTCTGATTTTCGGTTGTAAATGACGGCATTGGCGGCACCGGCCTCTCAGAGGGTGGAGATGCGCACCCAACGGCAGCAATTGCAACAGAGATTACCAAGGCTGACAGTACTTTCCTGTGACGACTTTTCATAACGACCTCCCGGCTCCGGTGAGCCTGACTGCCACGGGCAATGACAGGATTTGCCTCTGCACAAATCAACAAAATCACTGCTCCTGTGTTAAGCATAGTGCTGAAACAGCTGCCTGAAAGGCGGATTGTCATTTACTTGATGCAAGTCAATTATGGGGGCAACGGTGCCATTGATTCTTGCAAGGCTGACACTATGACTGGTGTATTAAATGCTTGCGTCTTGCCACGCCCACCAGGCCTGTCAGGCCGGAGCCCCGGCCACCAGGGGGCGACAATATCGGGCCTGATCGTGTTTGCGTTGTAGACGTCATCTACCTTGAGTGTGCCGGTATGATGCCCGGCATCAGTTCGACCCACCAAGATGAAATTGTAACTACTACCCTATAGTGGCCTATTCGGCTGGGTGAGATTAGCCGCGGCGTCGAGCTGAATATACTCATCCCGCTAACCGCCGTAAGCGAGGTTAGCGGATAATAGGAGGAGTCCTGCAAAGAAATAACAAAAACCGGCATGGTTTTGAGTTTGATTATTCTTCCTGATATAAAAGCTATCTAGCACATAGCTGTATGCTCTTTTTACTTTCGCCTCCGGGTTTGCTTCCACAGAAAGCCGATTCGGCGAGTGCTCTTCAGTACGCCAGGAATCAATGGAGTCTGGCCCCATTGATTTATCAGTACG
>JAOUCV010000199.1 GCA_029859555.1 Gammaproteobacteria bacterium | reverse complement strand
GTCGCTGCCCCCAGGTTGGTGCCGGGGGCCATGGCCGATATATGGCTGGCATAGAGGATATAGGTACCGGCACTGGCGGCGCGGGCACCACCGGGCGTCACGTAGGTGGCCACCGGAACCGGTGACACCAGGATCTCCTGGATAATATCGCGCATCGCTGTATCCAGGCCGCCCGGCGTATCCATCCGCAGGATCACCAGGGCGGCGCCCTGTTTACGTGCATCTTCCAGGCCATGTTGAAGATAATCCGCGGTTGCAGGTCCAATCGGGCCGTCAATATCCAGTACTACGGCGGTGCGCTCACTGGCAAACGGGTACCAGGCAGGTGCCAGCACCAGCAACAACAGCAGCACCTGCCAGGGAAACCGGGAATGTAATTTTTTATGCATGCTCTCTTTACACTAGCACAAGCCAGCGCCGTGACCATGTAAACAGTGCCATATGTCTGGCTGCCAGTTCACGGGACATCGTCTACACTTGGAGTGAAGACCGGGTTTTGACGGGGAGTAAGGATGTTTTACCGGCGTGTACCGTACTGGCTTTTTTTACTGCTGCCAATGCTGACATCTGCGGCGCTCGGAGACGAGTATGCACAAGCCCGCCAGCGCCTGGTTGAAGATATCCAGCAGGACGTCCGCGATACCAGCCTGTACCTCGACAAGGAGACCCTGGACCCGCGCGTCATGGCGGCCATTGCCACTGTGCCCAGGCACGAGTTTGTCCCGGCTGCGCAACGCCGTCATGCCTATGACAACCGGCCTTTGCCTATCGGTTATGGACAAACGATTTCCCAGCCCTACATCGTTGCCCTGATGAGCGACCTGATCAAGCCACGTGCCGGTGACCGGATACTGGAACTCGGTACCGGCTCCGGCTACCAGGCCGCCATACTGGCGGAACTCACCGGTACGGTCTACAGCATCGAGATTATCGAGGAACTCGGCAAGCAGGCAGCCGGGCGGCTCTCCGGCCTCGGCTATGACAATATCACGTTGCGTATCGGTGACGGCTATTACGGCTGGAAAGAACATGCCCCCTTTGATGCCATCGTGGTCACGGCCGCCGCCAGTCACGTACCACCGCCGCTGGTGGCGCAACTCAAACCAGGCGGTCGCATGGTCATCCCGGTCGGCAGCCGCTTCCTTACCCAGCAACTGGTGCTGATTGAAAAACAGGCAGACGGACAACTCCTCACGCGACAGGTTTTACCGGTCAAGTTCGTGCCGCTCACCGGGGAACACAATTAAGCCACCACGGTTACCCTGGCTGTCGATTGCGCTGGTCTCGGCGACAGCACTGGCCTATGAAGTGCTGCTGATGCGGCTGTTCTCAATCATTCAGTGGCATCACTTCGCCTACATGGTGATAAGCCTGGCACTGCTGGGTTACGGTATCAGTGGCGCCTTTCTGACGCTGTTGCAACGCCCCCTGCTGCGACACTTCAGCAGCAGTTACATCATTAATCTTGCCCTGTTCGGCATCACGGCAAGCGGCTGTTTCCTGCTGGCACAACAGATCCCTTTTAATGCCGAGGAACTGCTCTGGGACACGCGGCAAATCGTCTGGCTGTTGTGTACCTACCTGTTACTCACGGTGCCGTTCTTCTTCGCTGCCAACGCCATCGGCCTGGCACTGATTTACTATCGTTCGCGGCTGCCACGCATCTATGCCGCCGACCTGCTGGGTGCCGGACTGGGGAGCATCGGTATTCTGGCGCTGTTGTTTGCTGTGCTGCCCCTGCAGGCGCTGACGCTGCTCGGCTTGCTTGGTATCGGTGCCGCGCTGCTGGCAGCCTGGGAATTGCAGCAAAAACCGGCCCTCCTCTGGCTACTACTGCTCGCGCCCGGGCTACTGCTGCTAACCGACAACCGGAGCACGCTGGAGATGTCACCCTACAAGGGCCTGGGGCAAACCTTGTTGCTCAGGGACAGTCGTATTATTGCGCAACACTCCAGCCCGCTGGGGCTGCTCAGTGTCGTAGAGAGCCCGACCATCCCGTTGCGGCATGCCCCCGGCCTCAGCCTCAATGCCACCACGGAGCCGCCAACACAACTGGCGGTCTTCACAGATGGTGATGGCCTGTCCGTTATCAGCCACTACGATGGTGACAGGCAAACACTCGCACATCTCGACCAGCTGACTTCAGCACTGCCTTACCACCTGCTGCCGGTCAGGCGGGCACTGATTCTTGGTGCCGGTGGTGGTGGCGATGTATTGCAGGCCCGCTACCATGACAGCGCCGTCATCGATGCCGTGGAACTGAACCCGCAGTTCGCCCGCCTCGTGAGTACGGATTACGCAGACTTCGCCGGTCATCTCTACCAGGCGCCGGGAGTGACCCTGCATGTCGCAGAGGCACGCAGCTTCGCCAGCAGCAGCCCGGGTGACTATGATCTTATCCAGGTCTCGTTACTGGATTCCTTCAGCGCCTCTGCCTCGGGGCAATATGCATTGAGCGAAAATCACCTGTACACCGTCGAGGCACTGGCAGAATTCATGCAACAACTGGCACACGGTGGCTTCCTCTCGATTACGCGCTGGATAAAATTGCCGCCGCGCGACACCCTCAAGCTGTTCGCGACGGCGATCGCCGCCTTGCGTGCCAGCGGCGTCACTGCACCGGAACAGCAACTCATCCTGATTCGTGGCTGGCAAACCGCCACCCTGCTGATCAAAAACAGCCGCGTCAGTGCAGAGGAGATTGACCAGCTGCGTAAATTCTGCGCCGCCAGATCATTTGATGTCGCTTATTACCCGGGCATTACGCGTGACGAGAGTAACCATTTCAATCGCCTGCGGGTGGCATGGTTTCATGATGCCGCCCGGGCATTGCTTGGCGATGACCCCGAGAGGTTCCTGCATGACTACAAGTTCAACCTGAACCCGGCCACTGATGAACAACCGTATTTTTTTCACTTCTTTAAATGGCGGACATTGCCGGAGATCCTGCAGTTGCGCACACGCGGGGGGGCTCCACTGGCCAATACCGGTTACCTGGTACTGGTTGCGACACTGGCACAGGCCATCATCGCCAGCCTGCTGCTGGTGTTGCTGCCGATCTGGATTTATCAGCGGCGCCTCAGGCCCAAACCAGAATGCGTCGCTCGATCCAGAGTCGTTGGCTACTTTTTGATTCTCGGGCTGGCCTTCCTGTTCATCGAAATCGCCTTCATCCAGAAACTGCTGCTGTTTCTGCACCATCCACTGTATGCCATCGCAGTAGTACTGAGCAGCTTTCTGGTGTTCTCGGGACTGGGCAGTGCCTGGCTGGGGCAGCTGCAGGCGCGTGGCACAGCAGTCGACGGGCGCCGTTTGTTATGCCGGGCCGTTGGCGCCATCGTGGTACTTGGCACGCTCTACCTGCTGTTGCTTGGCAACCTCACAGGGCAACTGGGGACACTGCCCGATAGCGCCCGTATCCTGATCAGCATCACCCTGATTGCACCGCTGGCATTCTGCATGGGCATACCGTTCCCGCTGGGTCTTTCGCAACTGGCTGAACAGGCACCCGGTCTCATTCCCTGGGCATGGGCGATCAATGGCTGTGCCTCGGTGATCAGCGCGATACTGGCAACACTGCTGGCTATTCACCTGGGGTTCTCCACGGTTATTGCCGTCGCACTGCTACTGTATGCCCTGGCCCTGTGGGTGTTCCCTGTACCCTGCAAATCCGCGGCGGCAGTTCGATAGCAAAAAAGCAGCGGGGAATTAAAAATTTTCCCGCCCTGTTGGTATTCCAGACTCAGCCCTGGTCGCCGCGCTCGCAGGGTTTTCGATACTGCTCTGGAACATTATCCGGACATTCACCACAGCGTTCATTGCCGGGCACGGCAAAATCGATCTTGCGCGGGTAAGGCAGCTCCATGCTATCCATGATCTCGACAAACTGCTGTAGTGTCTTTCCCTTTCCCAGGCGCGGGTTACGCGCCTTTTCCTGCCCGATGGTAGTAATACAACGACCTTCGTAATCATGGCAGGGATATACCAGTGTCTCGTCTGGCAGCGTAAAGAATTTCTCGTGAATGCTGTGGTAGAGGGTTGCGGCATCGCCGGACTGAAAATCTGTGCGGCCACAGGCTTCAATCAGCAGGGCATCCCCACTGAACAGCAGCTTGTGTGTGCCGTTGTCGATCAGGTAGGCATGATGATGGCTGGTGTGACCCGGGGTGAACAGCGGGTGCAGCAAGAGATTGCCAATGCGCAAAGGCTCACCCTCCCTGACACCGATATCGGCACAGGGCAGTTCGTCAATGGCCGGAAATATCATGCGGCTGCCGGTCAGTTCGCGCAGGCGGCGCGCGCCCGTGAGGTGATCGGCATGGATATGGGTATCGATGCTGTAATCAAGCTTCAGACCCAGCGCCTGCAGCATGGACACATCGCGCTGCGCAGTATCCAGTACCGGGTCGATCAGTGCTGTTTTACCGCTGTCCGGACAACTGATCAGATAAGTATAGGTGCTTGAGTCGGGCTCGAATAACTGCCTGAAGATCATATTGCCTCCGGTATGTGACGATTTCGTGATTGTCACCCCTAACCGCTTAGCTGTACAGTATTGTTGCTGCAGGAACCGCCTCCCGCAGCTTGATAGTTACTTTGGCAGCAGGAGTAACAGCAATGAAAAACAGCGTCGCCGCACACTACACCCACGGGCAGTTACTGGAGCGGATTGTTAGCGGAGTAGAGGCGATCGGCAAGACACCTGCCACCGTCACCGTCGATGAACTCGCCCCGGTGGACGAATTTCACATCGGTGGCCGCCAGGCCTCAGAGGAC
>JAOUCV010000198.1 GCA_029859555.1 Gammaproteobacteria bacterium | reverse complement strand
TGAACGGGCAGCCGCTGCATCGCGATCTGGAAGCCTTACTTGAGCGTCCGTTGCGTTTTGCCAATGACGCCGACTGTTTTGCCCTGTCAGAGGCCACTGACGGGGCGGCACAACAGGCCGGCGTGGTCTTTGGTGTGATTGTCGGCACCGGTACCGGTGGTGGCCTGGTTGTTAATCGCACTCTGTTATCAGGTCCCAATGGCATTACCGGTGAGTGGGGTCACAATCCCTTGCCCTGGCCACAGCCGCAGGAGTTGCCTGGCGCCGAGTGCTATTGTGGTCGTTACGGTTGTATCGAAACCTGGTTATCCGGCCCGGGTCTGGCGCGTGATTACCAACAAGCGAACAGGGTAGCACTGCAGGCAGAAGTGATTGCGGACAAGGCCGGACAGGGTGACCTGCAGGCACTTGCCACGTTGCAGCGCTACGTGGACAGAATGGCGCGGGCGCTCGCCAGTGTTATCAATATTGTTGATCCGGACGTGATTGTGCTGGGTGGCGGGGTGTCCAATTGCGAATTGTTGTATGAGGCGGTGCCGTCACGTTGGGGTGAGTACGTTTTTTCGGACCGTGTTGATACCCGGCTGGTGAGGGCGCTTCATGGCGATGACAGCGGTGTGCGTGGTGCTGCATGGCTGTGGTCCTGATGTGTCTGCCCGGTGTCAGCTCGACTGGCTGGCTGCAATTTCCCGAAGGCATGGAATAGCCAGTCCTGCGGCATCAGCCTGCTGCAGTGCGCGTGCAAGTCGCGCAGCTGCGCTGCGACCCATGCAGCCATGTTCGGGATCGCCGTCAAAGGCAGCCAGCATAGCCTTGATTAACTGGTCCGGCTGAAAGCTCTCGCCAGTGAGTGCCGCCTGTATCCCGATGACCTCATTAGCTACCGTTTCCGCCAGTTCACGCTGGTTCTCCCAGAGTTCGCTGACGCTGCCACCGGCTTTGAGTCCGGCGCAGTTGGTGGTAACGATGTAGACGTTCTTCAGTACCAGCTCAAACAGCAGTTCGCTTTCAGAGGCCAGTATGCGCACCGCTATATCGAGACTGCCAAGGCTTGATTTTAGCAGTTCAGCGGCCGGTCCATAGGCCGGGGAAGGAATCAGCACCTTGACGTCCTGGCCTTTTTTCTTTTCGAACCAGACAGAGATGACCGTCGGCTTGATGAAGCCGTACTGCCGCCAGTCACCCGGCAGCAGTTCATTTTGCAGCAGGCACAGGCGCTGTTGCCAGGCAGGCGGAATCTTCTCCAGTACCGGGTGCAGGTCTTTCTCGGCAACGGCAACTACCACCAGCTCCGGTGACGGTAACTGCCTGGCCACATCGTCGAGGTCGTCGTGGCGCGTGACCGGGTACACCGGATGCCCGCTACGCAGCAGACCGCGCGCAAAGACGCTGCCCATTTCACCAATACCAATGACAATAACGGGAGATTTCATGCTGTTTTTCCTGCTTGTGTCTGTTGTCCGGACGCGGGATTATAGCGCGAATGATTAATGAAAAGAGTACCGGGGTGCGGCCGCCTGGAGCGAGGAAGGATGTTTCCCGTTTCTGTATGTTTGTCCTGCTGGGGATATTGTTACAGCCGGTTTGGGCAGAAATAAGGGTCGTTGACGATGCCGGCATGCCGGTTGTTCTGGAGAAATCCGCGCAACGTATTGTCAGTCTTGCCCCGTATATCACCGAGCTGCTGTTTGCCGCCGGCGCAGGAGAGATGCTGGTTGGTGTTACAGAATTCAGTGATTACCCGGAGGCAGCGCGTACCCTTGCACGGGTCGGCGGTAGCGGCGGGCTTGATCTTGAAGCCATCGTGGCACTACAACCGGACCTGGTTGTCGCCTGGCAGAGTGGTAATGCTGCTGCGCAGATAGGACGTTTGCAGGCACTGGGTATTACAGTGTTTATTTCCGAGCCGCGCCAGCTGCAGGATGTGCCGGCCAGCTTGCGGCGGCTCGGCCAGCTTGCAGCCAGCGGGCCGGTTGCTGCCAAACAGGCAGACAGTTTTGATGCCCGTTATAGTGAGTTGCATGACAAATATTCTGCACGATCCAGGGTCAGCGTGTTTTACCAGATATGGGATCAGCCGCTGATGACCCTGAACGGAAAACATTTGGTCAGTGATGTAGTGCGCTTGTGTGGTGGAGAAAATATCTTTGAGACGCTGCCATCACTGGCACCACAGGTGGATATTGAAGCCGTATTGCAGGCCGATCCAGATGTGATTGTTATCGCATCAGATTCAGGGGATACGCCGTTACTTGCTGCATGGCAGCGTTGGCCGCAGTTATCAGCAGTAAGGCAGGGGCACGTGTATACCGTTCGGCGTGAGCAACTGGTCCGGCACAGTCCGAGAATCCTTGACGGGGCGGAGCGCCTGTGTGAGCTGCTGGATGAGGCACGTATGTAGCAGTGGATTACAGCCGCTTTCGGGTAACAGTGTGCGCCAGGTCCCCGGTGTTTTATTGCTGTTCTGGATGCGGTGCTACTTGCTGTGCTGATGCTCCCAGAGAACATCCGCTATGCCGGCGGTTTTGTTGATGTGCCGTGCCATGACGAACAGCAGGTCGGAGAGGCGATTCAGGTACTTCAGCGAGACGGAGTTGATCTCTTCGATCTTTGCCAGGCTGTGTGTGCGACGCTCGGCACGTCGGCAGACGGCGCGTGCCTGGTGGCAGACCGCTGCTGCAGGACTTCCGCCGGGCAGGATGAATTCTTTTAGTGGTGCCAGTTGTTCGTTTAGTGTGTCCAGCAAGTGTTCCAGCCTGTCTACCCGGTCGGGGGTGATGACTGTGCTGCCGGGTATGCAGAGTTCACCGCCGATATCGAACAGGGAATGCTGAATGTTTATCAGTTCAGGCGGGGTTTCCTGTGGCAGGCTGTGACAGAGTAATGAGCCAATGCTGCAGTTGAGTTCGTCAACTGTGCCGATGGCCTCGATACGCAGGCTGTCCTTGTCGACACGCGTGCCATCGCCAAGGCCGGTGCTGCCATCGTCACCGGTGCGCGTATAGATTTTCGAAAGCCGGTTACCCATGTCAACCGCCAACCAGCCGGTATTCGACAGGAACAATAATGCTGACAGCCTTGCCATCCAGCCATTGCGCGGCATCCGGAACATGGGCGAGTTGCAGTGAGCTCAATGCGGCTTTGTCCAGCAGGGCATAGCCGGAGGTTTGTTCTATATGCAGGTCTGATATATGACCATCAGACTCGATCAGCAGCTCCAGTTTTACCACGCCCTGCCAACCCTTGCGCCGTGCGATAGCCGGGTAGTTGAGCTGCCCGGTGATGAAGGCCATTACGCTGGCGCGCAAATGCTGTTTCTGTTGTTCGCGGGAGATGGTTGTGCTGGCAGCCTGCATGGCCTGTGATTTATCCAGCCGCTTCTGCACGGCTGCTTCAGGCTGCGCCTGTGCTACAGATTGACCGGTGCGGCGTTTTTTTGCCGGTGCTGTATCAGTTATCACCGATTGTGTGGCTTGTGGCTGCAAGGCGGGCGCGTCGGTGACGGCTTGCTGCTCGTTTTCGGTGGCAGCCGGTGGTTGCGAAACAGTATCGCCGCTGCGATCGCTAACAGACACTAACAGGGTCTGGCCGGAAGCGCCGATGCGGTATTCAGGCTGCGCAAGGGCTACCAGCACTGCCGCGTGCACGGCGACAGACAGGCCCAGAAACCATTTTATGTTATGGCTGATCAACGGCGGTTACCAAAATCCTTTGAAACGGTGAACAGTATAGTCCTTTCCGGTAGTGGATAGGCATTGTACACGCCGGGGCTGGAGGGGCTGCTGACGCCGTAATCATAGAATTTTTCATCAAAAATGTTATTTATCTCGGCCGCCACTCTGAAGCCACTGAAGCGATGGCTTATTTTTCCGTCGAAAGTGTAGTAGGACGGGATTTTTTCGGTAAATGTATTGGACTGGTCGTTGTCAAAGTACTTGCTGTCCACAAAGTTCGCGGCGATGGTGAAGTCGGTCGCCCGCGAGTACTTCCAGGTGGTTGCCAGGCTGGCGGTGTTTTCCGGTACCAGTGGCACATTTTTGCCGCTGAAATCGCCATCGCGGAATTTGGCGCGCATGTAGGTGTAGTTGCCTTGCACGCGCAGCCGATCACTGATGTCGTAGGAACCGCTTAGTTCAAGGCCATAGCGCCGGGTCGGATCAAGATTGATATTCTGGAAAGTGGCCGGGTTGAAATGGATCTCGTCCTTGAGGCGCATGTAATAGGCGTTGATGGTGAAAGCCGTCCTGTCCGAGCGGTGCCGGCTGCCAAGGTCAAAACCATTGCTGATTTGCGGGTCCAGTGGTGAAAACACGCGCACAAAGTTCGGGTCGAATTCAAACAGTTCATCCACCGTTGTTACCCGTGCACTGCGGGTCCATTTCAGATAGCCGGCGCTGGACCTTGTGAACTGTTTTTCGATGCCGGCTTCCAGCATGTGCACGCGCTCACTGTCATCATAATCCGGTGCACCACTTTCAAAGGCATCGCCGGCACCCGGTGCATTCGGGTCGAACTTGTCTTTGGCGTCCAGTTTTACCCATTGCAGGCGGGCGCCGAGGTTGATGGTGATGTCGGATGTCGCGGCCAGTGTTGAGTCGGCATAGACAGCCGTGGACTTCTGGTCGATATGCAGACGGTGAATGGGCTGGTCGTCGGTATTGCTGTTGAGTGACCGGTCAGAATCGTAGTCGCTGTCGTAATAATCGATGCCGGCTATGGTCTGTACCGGTATCCCGAACAGCTGGTGCGGCATGGTGACGCGTGGCGTGAAAGACCAG
>JAOUCV010000197.1 GCA_029859555.1 Gammaproteobacteria bacterium | reverse complement strand
TTCTGTGTGCGTGGCAAGTTCAGGATGTGATTTGGGTTAACATGGTATTTATAACTGTCTGACAGGGTGAGGTTTGTATGATGTATCGCTATTTGGCCATTGTTCTGATGTTCACGGGTTCGCATGTCTTTGCCGAGCCGCTGAGTCTGAGTGTCAACCAGATCAGGAAAGATCTGGCCGCGGATGTGGTGGATATCAAGGTGCTTGAGCAGTATGAAGCCAGCGAGGGTAAAGCTGTCGAGGTGACCTATAGCGGTATTCCGCTGGAAAAGCTGCTGCAGTACCTCTACCCAAAAACCTGGGATGGCTTTGAAGGAGAGATTTATTTTCATGCCCTTGATGGTTATCTCAGTATTCTGAACACTGCAAAAGCACGCCAGGGCGAAGCCTACATGACCTTTGCCCGTGCCGATGGCAAACCCTTCATCATTGATAACAACAACCAGAATGAAAAAGATGTGCCATTGGCGCCGTTCTACCTGGTCTGGGACAATCTGCACAACCCGCTGCTGGTCGGTTCAAATGCCTATGCCTGGCCATACCAGGTATACCAGACAGAGCTGGTGCCCGAGGCGGTCGTGCAAAGCCTGTTGCCGCCGAATGCATCGGCCTCGGTAGAGGCTGGTTTTGACGCCTTCAGGGATAACTGCCTGGGTTGTCATAACATCAACGGCTTTGGCGGCAAGAAGTACGGCATGGATGTGCGGCAGGTGATCAAGGCGCTATCCAGGGAAGAGTTGTATGAGTGGATCGACAAGCCGTCGGCGATTAACAAGTACACGGCAATGCCACCACTGTCAGCGGGGATTACCGGCGAAAACCGCCAGCGCACGATTAGCAGTATTATCGATTACCTGCAGGCGATCTGATTGCGATAGCCGCTATATCCCGCAGCAGCCACTGCCTGCTGCGGGACAGGTCTAGTTCAGGGTGATTTTTTTGTCGGTTTTGATCAGTTTCTTTTCGTAAATCAGGTTCAGTTGCCTTTCGTAGTACACGTTGATGGTGTAGGTCTCTTCGTACTTGGTCACCGTAAAGGCGTCAGCCAGCTCCTGCATCTGGTTCATGTCCAGCTGCCTGTTGATCAGGTTGCGGATTTCACCGGTGTTGGCGAAGGGTTTCTTTTCATTGGTCTGTTCGATGCTGCTCATGACCGAGTCGACCGTGCCGGATTCAATAAACAGCGGTATGTACTGAAAGCCGATGTAGGCGCCAACACCGAGTATGGCGAGGATGATGATGATGCCGACGGCTGAAGCGCCGCGTTGTTTGTTTTTACCGTTATGCATGGCTATGGTGTCCTTGTTCATGTGGCTGGGGTGGTCCGGTTACAGGCTGCATGGTACGCCGGCCCGCACAGTGCTTCAATACGCTTGCTAATGCCTGCTTGTGATTGTTTATAATCAGCTCGAGTGACAGTAAAATACCGGTGTCAACTTTGGTGTTGTTAATGGAGAAGCGCTATGTTTGAGCCGATTGAAATTCCCTTTGGCTGCGTGATGATGTTCAACGTGGTGGACCTGAAGCAGGGTGTTAGTGTCGAAGACGTCGAGCTGGTGCTTGGCGAGATGTGTAATGTGGTTAAAAATACCTATGGTAACGATGAGGGCGGCTTCATTGCCGGACAGGTTTACAGGTATTCCGGTTTTGTTTCCGCAGAGGGAACCATCGGCGATGCGCCGCAAGACAATGCGACGGTCGCCAAAATAAAACAGGGTGAACTGGCGATCGTGACCTTCTGGAAGTCTTTCGACCAGCATGAAAAATCTCATGCGGACAAGATATTTAATGAAAAATTCGGCAAGCTGGTGGAGTTTTGTGACGAGACTTACGAGCTCGGTTACCAAATGCTCTGGCAGGGCGTGCCGGAAGCCGACTAGCAGTCAATTGCTATGTTTGATTACAGGTTATTTATTTAAAAAAGGTAACAGCTATGTCAGAGCAGCAGGCAGTCTTTGAAAAGGCAATGGAACTGATCGATGCCGCAAACAGTGAAGACCCCAACAAGGTAACGGCCGACGGCAGGGAGTGGCCGAAAGAGTTGTTATATTCGATGCGTATGTCGGACATGTTGCAGCGTTTCGCGCCGCAGGCAGACCATGCGGTGCAACTGGCAATACGCGCGCAACATGTGCAGCGCTGGAAATCTCCGCGTGATGCCTACCCGATGGATCGTATTGGTTACCTGCAGTGGCGCAAGGATCTTTACAAGATCCAGGCAGAAACGGCTGCCGGTTTGATGCAGCAGGCGGGTTGTGGCGAGGAAGACATCAATCGAGTCAGGAATGCAGTGTCAAAGAAGCAGATCAAGGAAAATCCGGATACACAGATGCTGGAAGATGTGACCGACCTGGTCTTTATCGAGCATTACATGCTGGCATTTGCCAACAAGCACCCCGAGTACGATGAGGAGAAATGGCTGGATATCGTACGCAAGACCTGGAAGAAGATGTCAGGGCGCGCGCAGCAGTTTGCGCTGGCCGGCAATATTACATTGCCGGAACCGTTGGTACCGTTGATTCTGAAAGCGGTTGGCTAGGTCATTTCCGGCCGGGTTACCGGGACCAGGTCTGCTCCTGCAGCTCAGGCAGCTGGATTGCCTTTATAGCAGCGGACCTTGTCCGCGATAGAACGCGAACACTACAACTGTCCCCGGCCGGTGTTTCGGTTAAACTCTCCGCTGGAGCTGTATCAGGAGTCTTTTGAATGAAGTTCACAGTTGACGAATTCCGCGCCTGGAAGAACAAGAGCGTGACCCTGCTCGGTATGTCCGGTGTTGGCAAGACCCACCTGTCGATGCTGCTGCGCGATCATCACTGGTTTCACTATTCGGGTGATTACCGTATCGGTACACGCTACCTGGACGAGCCGATCATGGACCTGATCAAGCAACAGGCCATGCAGACGCCGTTCCTGCGGGATTTGCTGCGCCGCGACTGGATACAGATCAGTAATAACATAAAGGTGCACGATCTTGGCCCGGTGCTGAGTTTTGTCGGCAAGCTGGGTAACCCGGAAGCAGGTGGTGTGCCGGTGGACGAATTCACCCGTCGCCAGGCGCAGTACCGCCAGGCGGAGATCGCGGCGATGCACGATGTGCCGGTATTTATCCGCAAGGCGCATGAAATTTATGGCTATAACAATTTCGTCAACGATGTCGGCGGCAGTCTCTGTGAGCTGGAAGAGCCATCCGTGATTGACTTGCTGGTGAAGCATTCACTTATCCTTTATATCCGGGTGACCGAGAAGGCCGAGGAAGAGGCCCTCATCAGCCGTGCACAGAGTAGTCCCAAGCCGCTGTACTACCGCCCCGAATTTCTTGCGCAACAGTTGCAGGAATACCTGTCGCTGCGCGGGCTGGAGTATGCCGCGCAGGTCGATCCGGATGATTTCTGCAGCTGGGTGTTCCCGCGTCTGTTTCATTCCCGCGTGCCGCGCTATGAGGCTATCGCACAACCGCATGGTTACACCGTTACCTCGCACGAGGTAGCAGCCGTGCGCGATGAGAAGGATTTTCTCGAATTGCTGGAGAGTGCGATTGCCCGCAAGACGGAAGAAGCCGGGGACTGATACGCATGCCGATTGTTGCCCACAATGAGCTGCCGACCTTTCAGCGTTTGCGCAACGAGGGGCAGACTATTCTCGAGCCGGGCAGGGCACTGCACCAGACGATTCGCGAGTTGCACATCGGTGTGCTCAACATGATGCCGGATGCCGCGCTGGCGGCGACCGAACGCCAGTTCTTTCGGCTGGTGGGAGAGAGTAACCCGATTGCACAGTTCTACATGCATCCGTTTACGCTGGCAGAGTTGCCACGAGGCGAACAGGCCGGCGCGCATATCGAGCGCTACTATGATTCGTTTGACCAGATCCGTGCCGCAGGGCTGGATGCGCTGATTATTACCGGGGCGAATGTGTCACATACCGACCTCTCAGAGGAACCGTTCTGGGAACCGCTGCGCGCTGTGTTCGACTGGGCGCAGCATAATGTTACCTCGGTGTTGTGTTCCTGCCTGGCGACGCATGCGGCGATGCAGTTTCAGCATGGCCAGAAGCGCCGTGCCTTGCCAGCCAAGCGCTGGGGTGTATTTCCGCACACCGTGATCCGGCCGACGCATCCACTGGTCAACGATGTCAATACGCAGTTCGATGTGCCGCATTCACGCTTTAACAATATCAGTGCAGAGCAGTTTCAGGAGGCCGGCTTGCAGGTGCTGGTAGAAAGCACCGAGGCGGGCGTACATCTGGCTGTCAGTCCGGATGGTTTTCGGGTGGTCTATTTTCAGGGGCATCCGGAATATGACACCGTGTCGCTGCTGAAGGAATACAAGCGCGAAGTGCAGCGCTACGCCGCCGCCGAGCGCGACGATTACCCGCCCTTTCCGGAAAACTATATCAAGCCGCGTGACCAGGCTATTTTGAATGAGTATCGCCAGCGTCTTGATGCGGCGCGTACGTCGGCCAGTGCGGCTCCGGACTTTCCGGAGGAGCTCGTCGCCGGACGTATCGAAAATACCTGGCATGATGCCGCCGAGGGTATTGTCGGCAACTGGATCGGACTGGTCTACCAGCTGACTCACGAACAACGAAACCTGCCTTTCATGGATGGTGTGGATCCGAATAATCCGCTGGCGCTCGACTGGATCAGCGCTCCGGCTAAGTAATCGATTCAAGTTGCGCCGGCTGTAAAGCGGGCATTAACAGGGAGCAATAACATGCAATCCGGCCCCAGAGAAATTGTTACTCCGTTCAGGCCCATCCCGCTGGATGTGCCGGAGGCAAT
>JAOUCV010000196.1 GCA_029859555.1 Gammaproteobacteria bacterium | reverse complement strand
TGATGAGTTTGTTGATGAGACGATAGAACAGCGACAGAAAGATATCGCCAGCAGGCTCGGTTATGAAATGACCGATCATTGCCTGTACATGTATGGCATTTGTTCGAAGTGCCGTGGCTAGTTACCAGTCACCCCGAAGCAATAGCTAGCCCGCCTTTTTGGTGTTTTTCCTTTTCCGTGCAGTTGCCGGGTTTCTGCCGGACTGCTGCATCATCTCCCGCGCATGCTCGCGGCTTTGTTTGCTGATCTTCACACCACCGAGCATACGTGCCAGTTCGTCAACTCTTTCATCATCATTCAATGCGCGAATGCGCGTACGTGTGCTGTCTTCACCGGAAAGCTTGCTGACCTGCATTTGCTGATCGGCGAGGGCGGCAACCTGCGGCAGGTGGGTGACACACAACACCTGTCGGTCAGTCCCCAGTGCACGCAGCTTCTGCCCGACGATTTCTGCGACACCGCCACCGATACCGCTGTCGACCTCATCGAAGATCAACGTCGGTATGATGGCACTGTCGGCCGAGATCACCTGTATGGAAAGGCTGATGCGTGACAATTCACCGCCGGAGGCGACTTTGCTGAGGGCCTGAACCGGCTGACCGGTGTTGGCGCTGACCATGAACTCGATATCGTCAAGTCCATGGTGGCCAAATGAACAGTCCTTGCGCGAATTGACGTTGACCTCAAAAATGCCACCCTGCATACCCAGCGTTTGCATGGCGGCGGTAATGTCTTTGCCAAAGGCCCGGGCTGCTTTTTTACGTTTCGCTGTCAGCTTTGCCGAGACTGCCAGGTAATCCTGTTCGAGAACAATGAGTTTTTCCTGCAGCTTTTCTCGATGCTGGTCGGCATTTTCCAGCAGTTCCAGTTCGCGGCGTATGTTTGTTTCGACGTCTGGCAACTGCCCGGCCGTACAACGGTGTTTGCGTGCCAGGTCATGCAGCAGGCCGGTGCGTTGTTCGAGCCATTGCAGTCTTTCCGGGTCAATCTCGAGGCTTTCAGAATAGTGTCGTAGTGAATCGATGCCTTCCTGCACCAGCACCAAGGTTTCTTCCAGCAGGCGGGTGGTATGTTCCAGCTGCTTGTCCATGTCTGTCAGTACGCCGAGTTCTTCAAGCGCCTGGCTGATCAGGTTATAGGCGGCGGGACCTTCATCTGCATCCAGCCGGTTGAGTGCCTGCTGGCTTGCCTCCATCAGTCTTCCTGCATTTGCCTGGCGTGCATGCTCGGCATCGATATTTTTTATCTCTTCACTGTTTAGTTCCAGTGCTTCCAGTTCCTGTAACTGGTAACGCAACAGGTCAAGGCGTGCATCGCGATCTGCATCGTCGCTGAGGATGGATTGCAGCTCCTGCCGGGCTGTTTTCCAGGCCTTGCAGCTTGCTGCTGTTTCCATCAGCAGATGCTGGTGGCCGCCAAAGCTGTCGAGCAAGTCCCGTTGCACCGTGCTGCGCAGCAGTGACTGGTGCTCATGTTGTCCATGGATGTCGACCAGCAGTTCACCAAGTTCGCGTAATGACTGCATCGGTGCGACCTGGCCGTTGATGTAGCCACGGGAGCGACCTTCACGGCTGATGATGCGCCGCAACTGGCATTCACCGTCCATGTCCAGGTCCTGCCGGTGCAGCCAGTCACTGGCAGTGGTGTTGCCCTGCAGGTCGAAAGCGGCAGAGATTTCTGCACGATCACAGCCATGCCTTATGAATGAGCTGTCGGCACGATCGCCAAGCACCAGTCCAAGTGCATCAACCAGGATCGACTTGCCTGCGCCGGTTTCTCCTGTCAGTGTGGTCATGCCCGAGGTCAGTTCCACGTCGATTTCATCGACAATGGCAAGATTACGCACGTGTATGTGTGTCAGCATGCGCGATTTGTTCCCTGGCTGTACGGGGGAGGCTGCTGCTTCATCAGGGTTGTTCGCTCCAGCGCAGCTTCTCTCTCAATATGGCAAAATAATCATATCCCTGCGGATGCAGCAGCCGCAGCGAGTGATCGTGTTTGCGTATGGTGATACGGTCGCCGGCCTCCAGCGTGTGGCTGACCTGGCCATCGCAGGAAACCGTTGCCCCCAGGGGTCCCTGGTGAAGGATGACTTTTATCACTGATTCATCGTGCACCACGACCGGACGGTTACTGAGTGTGTGCGGACAAATCGGCACCAGTGTGATGGCGTCCAGTTTTGGGTGCAGGATCGGGCCGCCGCCGGAAAGTGCGTAGGCAGTAGAGCCGGTCGGTGTGGAAATAATCAGTCCGTCGGAACGGTTGGTATTGACGAAGTAGTCGTCAATCCAGGTGTCCAGTTCGATCATGCGCGCGACATCTTTTTTGTGTACCACCACGTCATTCAACGCGACTGTTTCACTGAGGATGTCATCGTTGCGGGTCACGGTTGCATGCAGCAGGGTACGCTGTTCCTCGATGAAATCCCCGGCAAGAATTTTTCCCATTTGCTGTGTCATTTCTTCCGGAGAAACATCAACCAGAAAACCAAGGCGTCCGAGATTAACACCGAGCACCGCGATACCGGATTCGGCAAGGCTGCGTGCGGCATTCAGCAGGGTGCCATCACCGCCCACCACGATTGCCAGGTCGCAGCTGCCTGCCAGGGACTCCCGGCCGACCACTTTGCAGGGTGGTTCAGTGAAGATGCCGGCAATGCTTTCATCAAGCAGAATGCCGATTTTTTGCTGTTGCAGGTAGCTAGCCAGGGCACGCAGGGTCATCGACACATTGCGGTCTTCTGACTTGCCCAGCAGGCCAACGCATTTAAAGTGAGCTTTCATAAGTTTTTCCGTGTGTTGGCAGGGAAATTAACACGACTCCCTGAGAGCGCCAACTATTTGCATATCCGCTGCTGGCACTCTATCCCGCGGAGTGCCAAATACATTATCATGGGAGTGAATTTTTACACCACCCGTTTGAGTTGATGACATGAGCAATGACAGTTCCGATCTTTCCGAGCGCGCCCAGTTGATGCTGCGCGCCCTGATTGACCGCTATGTGCGTGACGGTCAACCGGTCGGCTCACGCACCCTGGCGCGTGAGGCCGGGCTGGACCTGAGCCCGGCCACGGTCCGCAATGTCATGTCTGACCTTGAGGCGCTGGGTTTTGTCTGTTCCCCGCATACCTCTGCCGGCCGTGTCCCGACGGTGCAGGGTTACCGTTTTTTCGTTGATACCCTGTTGAAGGTGCAGCCACTGGATACCCAGTCCCTCAACAACATGCGCCTGGAGCTGTCGCTGGATCAATCGCCGAAAGATCTGGTGGAGTCGGCATCCGGGCTGTTGTCAGGTATCACCCAGATGACCGGTGTAGTGACTTTGCCCCGGCAGGAGCATGCCCTGTTCAAACGCGTTGAATTCCTGCGTTTGTCAGGCAAGCAGGTACTGGCGATTCTGGTGACCGGCGAGGATGAGGTACAAAATCGTATCCTTTCTACCGAAAAGGAGCACAGCCCCGCCGAGTTACAGCAGGCCTCCAACTATCTGAATGAACTGTTTGCCGGCAAGGATCTTACTGAAGTCCGTACAGCACTGCTGCACGAGATGCAGGAAACCCGCACCCACATGAACAGCATGATGGTCACCGCCATGCACATGGCTGACCAGGTGCTGGAAAAGAACCAGAATGAAGACTTCGTCATGGCCGGGCAGACCAACCTGATGGGCTTTCAGGAACTCTGTGACATCGACAAGCTGCGCAAGCTGTTCGATGCCTTCAATACCAAGCGCGACATGCTGCACCTGCTGGATCAATGTATCCACAGTGACGGTATCCAGATATTTATCGGTGACGAATCCGGTTACCGCATGCTCGATGAGTGCAGCATGGTGACCGCGCCATACACGGTAGGTGGCCAGATACTGGGCGTGTTGGGTGTGATCGGGCCAACGCGCATGGCCTATGATCGCGTCATCCCGATTGTGGACGCCACCGCGCGCTTGCTGGGTGCGGCCTTGAATCAGAAAGAATAAACCCCATATTGTCAGCTAGCCAATGAGTGCGCGGGGCAGGCTTGTCCCGACGGTTTCAATTTATTTCAGGATTATGGAGTAACTGTATGCCAGAGAAAGAAAATATGGTCGATGATGGCCATGAGGATTTGGTCGGGGAGGGCGCTGAAGAAATTCTTGAGGGCGGCGACGGTGAGCAGCTGGACCATGCGGAACTGACGGTACTGCTCGAGGATGCGCGTGGCAAGGCGGATGAACACTGGGACCAGTGTGTGCGCTTGCAGGCCGAGATGGATAATCTGCGCAAGCGCAGCGAACGTGATCTCGCCAATGCACACAAGTTCGCACTGGAACGCTTTGCCGGCGAGTTGCTGCCGGTGAAAGACAGCCTGGAACTGGGGCTGGCAGCCTTTAGCGCTGAAAATGCAGATCCGGAGAAGCTCAAAGAGGGCGTTGAACTGACCTTGCAGATGCTGACAACCGCGCTGGACAAATCCGCAATCATCGAGGTGAATCCCGAGAACGAGCCGTTTAATCCCGATTTCCACCAGGCGATGTCCATGCAGGCACGTGATGATGTGGCGCCAAATACCGTGGTGACGGTGGTGCAGAAGGGTTACCTGCTGAATGAGCGCCTGATTCGTCCGGCCATGGTGATTGTGTCAAAGGCACCCTAGTCACCTTGAGCAGTGAACTAAATGGCCGGGCGGGCTTGAATTTTCAGATAACCGCCCCCAACTTAAGGGTTATAGACCTTTAGACTTATATTTATAACTATCAGATAGTTACTTGGAGATTAGAGAAAATGGGAAAAATTATCGGAATTGACCTGGG
>JAOUCV010000195.1 GCA_029859555.1 Gammaproteobacteria bacterium | reverse complement strand
CGAGCGACATGGCGAGCAGGGCATCCTGTTTCTGGATGAAATCACCTCGGTGCCACCGAGCGTTTCGGCGGCAGCTTACCAGTTGATTCTTGACCGAAGGCTTGGGGCCTATGAGGTGCCTGCCGGCTGGGCGATCTTTGCCGCCGGCAACCGCCAGGGTGACCGCGGCGTCACCTATACCATGCCGGCGCCGCTGGCAAACCGGTTTTCGCATTTTGACGTCGACATTAATCTCGATGACTGGGTTGCCTGGGCCTATGCCAATAATCTTGATGAGCGGCTGATTGGCTTTCTGCGTTTTCGTCCCGAGTTACTGTTTGAGTTTGACCCGGCCCATAACCCGGTTGCCTTTCCGTCACCACGTTCCTGGGAGTTTGCCCACCGCGCCCTGCACAAGTTCGGTGATGTGCAGGAACTGTTAACCGGTGCCCTGCAGGCCTGTGTGGGACCCGCTGCCGGTATAGAACTATCGGCGTTTGTAGAGAATCTCGACAAGCTGCCGGATATTGATGCCATCGTGCGTGGTGAGAAGGTGCGCGTGCCCAG
The DNA here is from genome assembly GCA_029859555.1 of Gammaproteobacteria bacterium. Classification (GTDB taxonomy): domain Bacteria; phylum Pseudomonadota; class Gammaproteobacteria; order UBA9214; family UBA9214; genus UBA9214. The sequence goes on along the minus strand of JAOUCV010000195.1, from coordinate 4,249 downwards.
GGAAACCGATTTGCAATATGCCGTTGCGGCTGCGCTGGTGGGTCGTGCGATTCGGGCGAAGGACGAGGAAAACGCCGCAGCGGTATTCGGGAATATTCTCGAATTCGCCAGTGCTTTCCCGCAACGCGAGATGGGCGTAATGCTGGTGTCTGATATGTATCGCGCCATCGGCCAGGATATTTTTGCCGTACCGCAGTTTTCGAAATGGGCAAACATCGTTGCGGACGTAATGTTGTACGACGGTTAACCACGCGGTATGAGTGACATTCCCCTGCCTCCGGGACGCCTGCAGCGATGCAGGAAGCCAAAGCCGAGAGGGCCGGGGAGCGGGGATACAACAGCAAACCCCCGGTTTTCCCTGTGAAAGACATACAAAGATGAGCAACGAAGTCGAAACAAAACTCTCCGCGGCCTGCACCCGCCTGATACTTGATCGGCCGTTTCTGGGGGCGCTGGTGCTGCGGATGCCGATGAAGCCGGCAGATCCAGAATGGTGCGCCACCATCGGCACGGATGCACGGCACCTGTATTACAACCCCGACTACATCGACAGCCTGTCACTGGAGCAAACACAGTTTGCGCTGGCACACGAGGCATTGCACTGTGCCCTGTCGCATTTTGCACGGCGAGAGCATCGCAATGAAAATCGCTGGGATATTGCCTGTGACCTGGCCATTAACCCGATCCTGATAAAAGAGGGTATGACGGCGGTGCCGGGTGCGCTATACAACATCGGCTATGAAGGCATGATGGCCGAAGAGATCTACCCGCTGGTGAAGGAGAACAGTGAGGAACAGACGCACGATCAGCATTTGTACGGCAAGGAGAACAAGTCTGCGCAGCAACAGCCACAAGATGGTAAAGACAGTCAGCCGGATGAGCAGGACAGTGACAGTCAGGAGAATGCCGGCGGTGACAGTGGCGGCAAGGATGAAGAGCGCGCCGCCGGTGAACCGGACTCACTGAGTGATGCCGAAAAGGAGCAGTTGTCTGTTCAATGGAGGCAACGCATGGCCGGTGCAGCGCAACAGGCGATGCAGGCGGGTAAACTGGCTGGATCACTGCGCAAGCTGGTTGACCATCTGTTACAGCCGCAGTTGCCCTGGCGCATGCTGCTGGCGCGCTACATGACTGCTTCCAGTCGTGATGATTACAGTTACATGCGTCCTTCACGTCGAGAGGGTGATGCCATATTTCCGAGTTTACGAAGTGCGCAGACCGATATCGTGGTGGTGCTGGACACCAGTGGATCGATCAAGCCGGCAGAGATGCAGGAGTTTGTCACCGAAATCGATGCTATCAAGGGCCAGGTGCGAGCCCGTATTACCTTACATGCCTGTGATGCGGCGCTGGCGACAGAGGGGCCATGGGTATTTGAACCCTGGGAAGAGTTCGAGTTACCGGGAAATATCCATGGTGGCGGCGGCACCCGCTTTACGCCGGTGTTCGAGCATCTTGATGCGCAGGGAGATTCTCCGGACCTGCTGGTTTACTTTACTGATGCGGAGGGCGAGTTCCCGAAACTTGAACCGCGTTTTCCCGTGATCTGGCTGGTGAAGGGCCGGGGCAAGGTACCCTGGGGACAGCGTATCCAGTTAAATTGATTCATCCTGTCGCTTGTTGCCGTTATCCCGGTTTGAGGGTGGTAAATATCCCGCTGAAACCTGATATTGACAAGAATCAGGGAAACTGACGCATGCATCCACGGCTACATGGTGGTCGCTGGTTTTTTATCTTCAGGATTACCCGCTAAACCCTGTAGAATGACTGTAACTCTACTCTATTGACTCACCCGGCAGCGGCTCCCTATGAACAGTTCTCTCGACACCCAGTCAAACAATCACCGACAAACTAAAATTGTTGCCACTATTGGTCCGGCCAGTGCGACGCTGGAATGTCTGGTTGCCATGATCAGGGCCGGTATGAATGTGGCGCGATTAAATCTTTCGCATGGCACGCTTGAAGCACACCAGCACCAGATCAGCTTGCTGCGTGAAGCATCAGTACAGGCGAAGACAAGTATAGCCATCATGATTGATACCCGGGGCATCGAAATCCGTACCGGCTTGCTGAAGGGCGGGGCTGTTGAGCTGGTGTTGGGAACAAGCTTCAGCCTGCATACCACGGAACAGGAAGGAAATGCGCAGGGTGTCAGTATCACCTATCGGAAACTTTTCGAGGAAGTCAGCGCCGGCACGCCGATATTGCTGGATGATGGAGCCATCGAACTCGAAGTCACTGAAGTCGTTGGTACCTCAATTTGTTGCCAGGTAATCCATGGCGGCCGGCTGGGTAACAGCAAGAGTGTGAATCTTCCCGAGACGCGCCTCGCACTTAGCGCTGTTAGCCCCGAGAACCGCAAGGATGTTGTCAGGGAGCTTGGTTTTGCTGCCGAGAATGATGTGGACTACATCGCCGCATCTTTTGTCCAGAGTGCCGAAGATATCTACAAGATGCGTGAAATTCTCATAGAAAAAGATGTGAATATTCCGATTATCGCCAAGATTGAAAACAAGGCCGGAGTGAGGAACCTCGAGGAAATTGTGAGCGCCGCTGACGGCATCATGGTGGCGCGCGGTGATATGGGTGTGGAGTTGCCACTGGCCGATGTGCCCGCAACCCAGAAGAATATCATTCGTACCACTGTCAGTAATGGCAAGCCGGTCATCACTGCGACGGAAATGCTGGCTTCAATGGAACGCAACCCGAAGCCAACCCGGGCCGAAGCCAGTGATGTAGCCAATGCTATTCTCGATGGCACCTCGGCCGTCATGCTGTCTGGTGAAACTGCAGTTGGCAAGTATCCGGTCGAGTCGATTAGTACCATGGCAACGATCGCCAGTCGCGCGGAATTATCGTTGAGCGAATATGGTTACCTGCAACGCATCAAGTCGAATCCATCGAACATTGTCACCGAGGCTGTCGGCCAGGCGGCGGTCAGCATGTCGAAGAGTCTCAAGGCGGCCGCTATCATCAGCCTGACAGAAACCGGCTTTACCTCCCGGCTCATTTCCAAGTACCGGCCCGGTATTCCGATCATTGCACTTACATCCTCCGCAACGGTGGCGCGTAAATTGTCAATGAACTGGGGCGTGATCCCGGTACTCTATGAGGGCAAGCCCACAGACCGCAGACGTCTCAACTTTGCTGTAAAACGGGCGAAGGAGCAGGGTTACCTGAAGACAGGTGATATCGTTGTATCGGCATCCGGTCATCACCAGGAGGCTGGTGGTACGGACCTGTTACGTGTGGTTACCCTGGAGGAGTGACCCCGGGTTTTTGGTGAAGCGGTGAATTACTGACCGGGCCGGCAGTTTTAAGTCCTTCACGGCCGTTATCCTGATGGCCGGTTTTATGAACGTTGCGTCGTCGTCGAATTTGAATTTGAATTTGAAGCTATTCGCACTAGCCGTGGGTTGTCACTGCTGACGCCCGATGCACTGTCTCAGCTAGCTGCCTTCGGTCTCATTGTACAACTGCACAGGCATGGTCACAGTTTTCCGGCTGGTGATGCGCAAGCGGTGCTGCGCGAGTTAGCCGGGCGGGTACCGTGATATTTCAGGGAATGCATCCTGACACCCTGAAAATCGAATGTTTTCAAGGGGGCAAGGTTTTCAATGCTGTCGGCCGAAAACTTTTTTCACGTTGGAAAAGGCTGGAACTTTCTCACGGGATTCAGATGAGTTAGTATTTCAGCCTGAGATCTTTAGTCGTGAATGGATCAATAGTGATACGGTTGACCGGACAATAAAGGGGTAGGCAGATATGCATACTGAAGCAGCTGGACGAGTACCTTTCCTCAGGATGCGCAAGACTTCCTTGCGAATATTTTGCGTCGTGTCGCTGGTTTTTACCACCGGTGCCTGTACGATGAACGAGACCCAGCAGCGTACCGGTTCCGGTGCGGCGATAGGCGCAGCGGCAGGTGCTCTTCTTGGTGGTCGCAGTGGTGCGGCATGGGGTGCCGCGCTCGGCGCAGGTGGCGGCTATCTGGTCGACCAGACAAAGAAGCGGGAGAGTACTGAAGCCGAGAACCAGCGACTTCGTGAAGAAAACTACCGGTTGCAGCAGCAAGCACAGTAGACCGGGTAACCTCCATACGGGATCGGAACAGGTCCGGTACTGTAACGGGGAATATGAGCCAATTGACGATGCGCCGGCAGATCGGCGTCCCAAGGAGCAGAGCCATGAATATCAAGGACTGGACAGGTATTGTAGGGGTCGCCGTTATAACTGCGGGCTGGCTTGT
>JAOUCV010000194.1 GCA_029859555.1 Gammaproteobacteria bacterium | reverse complement strand
GCCGGTCATCACCTCGTCGAAAATGAGGACGCAGCCATACTGGTCACAGATTGCGCGCAGACCTTCCAGAAAGCCGGGTTCCGGCAGAATGCAGTTCATGTTGCCAGCGACCGGTTCTACGATAATAGCAGCAGTTTCGCTACCAATTGATTCAAATGCCTCCTCAACACCGGCAATGTCATTGTAGGTCAGGGTGCTGGTATGGGCTGCCACATCCGCGGGTACGCCCGGTGAAGTGGGTACGCCCAGTGTCAGGGTGCCTGAGCCGGCCTTTACCAGCAGGGCATCCGAATGACCGTGATAGCAGCCCTCGAACTTGACGATCCGGTCGCGACCGGTGAAGCCGCGCGCCAGGCGAATGGCGCTCATGGTGGCCTCGGTGCCGGAATTGACCATGCGCACCATCTCCATGGAGGGCAGCCGGCGGCACAGAGTATCCGCCATGCGGGTTTCTATTTCTGTCGGTGCGCCAAAGCCAAGGCCGTTGGCGGCCATCGCCTGCACGGCACGGATGACTTCGGGATGCGCATGCCCGGCAATCATCGGGCCCCACGAACCGACATAGTCGATATAACGCTTGTCATCGGCGTCATACAGGCAGGCGCCCTCACCCCGGGTGAAGAATACCGGATCGCCACCCACGCCCTTGAAGGCCCGTACCGGGGAATTTACGCCACCGGGAATGTGTTGACAGGCGGAATGGAACAGCTCGTGTGATCGGCTCATGCTTTGGATCCTTGTGATGTTTTTGTACAGGTCATTAATTTACCGTAAAGGGCAGCAGACCAGAAGTAGGCGACAGCGCCGCGCTAGCGATGCTGGAACAGCGCGGCATAGGCGCTCGCGGCGGCCTCGATATCCGGCTGGCCAAATACCCCGTGAATGGCGGCCAGCAGGTCGGCGCCGGCTGCCACTAAGGCCTGGCCGTTTTCGGGTGTAATGCCACCAATGGCGACAATCGGCAGTTGCAGCTGCCGGCGTGCCTGCCGCAGCAGCGCGGCCTCGGCCGGCGGTGCGTCCGGTTTGCTGTGTGACGAAAAGAAGCGGCCGAAGGCGACATAATCGGCGCCGGCCTGTGCCGCACGCATCGCGCGTTCCAGGCTGTTATAGCAGGAGACGCCGATAATGGCCTGCGGCCCGAGTTGTTGCCGTGCCTGTGCTACGGAGGCGTCTGTCTTCCCCAGGTGTACACCGTCGGCATTCACACTGGCAGCCAGTGCCACGTCATCGTTGATGATCAACGGCACATGGTGTTGCTGACACAGTTGCAGCAGTGCTCCGGCTGCTTGTCGGCGCTGTTGTGCATCGCCCTGTTTGTTGCGGTACTGGATGACGCTGGCACCCCCGGCTATGGCTTCACTGACACAAACAGGCAGTTGCCGCGGCGCGCCCGGTCGTTCGTCGGTGATGGCATACAGGCCCCTGGAAAGCACACGGCGCGTCATTCAGGCATCCGCTTTGGTCCAGAACATCCGGTCGGGCAGGTGTTGCCCCTTGCCGGGGCGGTAACCGGCCTGCAAGGCGTTCCAGGTGAACTCCTGTGCTTCACTGATAGCGTGGAACGGGTCGAGCCCGCGGGCCATCATGGCGGTGATGCTGGCAGCCAGCGTGCAGCCGGAGCCATGGTAGCTGTGAGGCAGGCGTTCCCAGGTGAACGTTTCCAGCAGCTGGTCACCCTGGTAGAGCGAGTTGACCACGTGGGGAGCATCTTCATGTGTGCCGGTGATCAGTACGAACTCCGCACCCTCTGCCAGCAAGCTAACAGCGCATTCATCAAGGGTTTTTGCTTGCGGTGCCAGTGCGCGTGCTTCGGGGCTGTTGGGTGTGACCACGGTTGCACGCGGCAACAGCAGCGTGGATATCGCATCCAGCAGTTGCGGGTCACCGAGACGGGTGCCACTTCCCGAGGCCAGCACCGGGTCGAGCACCAGTGGTATGTCCGGGTACTGTTGCAGAATATTGTGGATGGCGCGTGCATTGGCAGCACTGCCGAGCATGCCGATCTTGAAGGCGCATACCGGCATGTCAGCCAGCACCGCCTCTGCCTGTGCAGTGACGGCCTCGGCTTCAAGGGCAGTGAAGCGGGCAACATCCTGTGTGTCCTGTACCGTCAGTGCGGTGATCACCGCTGCGGCATGGCAATCATGGCTGGCAAGCGTTTCAATATCCGCCTGTATTCCGGCGCCCCCCGTGGGGTCATGGCCGGCAAAGGTCATTACAATTTTTGGCTGGGTCATCTGAGGGATAATAACGGAAACCGGGTGCCTGATGCCGGCCGCGCTATGAAAAGCATCGGCCGGTGCTTCACTATTGAGCCGTTAGCGATTACGCTTCACCGCGAATTTTGCGGCATAAATTGTAACTGACGGGGTTTTACGGATGAGTGATACCAAGGAATACATGTGTGTTGTCTGTGGTTTTATCTATAACGAGGCGGCCGGCTTGCCGGAAGAAGGTTTTGCCCCGGGTACCCGCTGGGCTGATATCCCTGATAGCTGGTTGTGTCCGGAATGCGGCGCCTCCAAGGACGATTTTGAAATGGTGGAAGTATAGTCCGCCACCCCGTGAGCCATGCGGGTTAAGGCACTTTGCTGGATTTTGACTACACTGAGTTAACAGGAAGCAGACTGCAGCGGGGCGCTGCGTATCCGGGGAAATTAGAGTGAATACAGATAGCGGGGGTACTGGCAGTATCGGTATGACAAGTCTTGCCGAGACATTGTCGGAAATGATCGACGTGGCAGAGGGTTATTGCCGGTTGATCGAGAATCCTGATGAAGGCGCGCAGCGCTGGCTGGCTTCGCTGTTCACCCTGATGCCGAGGTTGCACACCGCGGTGACCTCGCTGAATGCTTTTGAGACCGGTGATACCCAGGTTCCGGGTGTTGACCTCGATGACCGTTTTTCACTCTACAGCCGCCTGCGCAAACGGCTTGGTGATCGTGACAGCTACTGGCTGGAATTTGATGCCTCACCCGAAGATATGCACATGTCCGGCAGCCTCGCGGACGATTTGACTGATATCTATTTCGATCTGCAACATGGACTGGAATTGCTGGATGAGGCCTGGCCACAGCGCGCAGCGCAGGTCTGGCAGACCAGTTATCGCCTGCACTGGGGGCAGCACCTGGTCGATGCCGAGCGTCATCTGTACGCCCTGAAAGTGCGCGATCAGCTGGAGCCGGGCCAGTCGTAAGCACACGCCTTGCGGATTGCCCCGCAAAGCTCCTCCCGATCTGCTCTGCTGAAGTTCGTTAATGCCCCTGAAAACATGTGGCTGCATGCTGGCGGCTGTGAACCTGTCACTGTTTCCCCGGTCGTAAAACCTTTAGAATAGGGCGATTATTCCCCGGCCAACGGCGGGGCCCTTTAAACATGCAAGGCATTGGTAATGAAAACAACAGTGAGCAAGCAAGGTGGTTTTACCCTGATTGAAGTCATGGTGGTGGTGGTGATCCTCGGCATACTGGCGGCGATCCTGGTTCCCAAGGTCATGGACCGGCCGGACCAGGCCAGAAAGGTCAAGGCAAAACAGGATATTCGTGCACTGGAAGCGGCGTTGAACCTGTACAAGCTGGATAATTTTGTCTACCCGACCACGGACCAGGGGCTGGAGGCCTTGCTGGAGAGGCCTTCGTCTCCCGAACCGCCGAACTGGAAGGACGGCGGCTATCTTGACCGCCTGCCCAAGGACCCGTGGAACCAGGACTACCTGTATCTGAGTCCCGGCGAAAATGGCGCCATAGATGTTTTTTCAATGGGCGCTGATCAGCAGCCCAGCGATGACGATATAGGCAACTGGGGATTGCAATAAGCTCTATGTCTGCCCGGCCTGTATCCATATCCGGGCATTCGGCCGGTTTTACCCTGCTGGAACTGATGGTGGTGCTGGTGCTGATCGGCATCATCTTCAGCTTCGCGGTACTGTCACTGGGTGGCGATAAACTCAGTGAGCTGATGGAGCAGGAAACCCGGCGCATGGCAACCCTGCTGGAGCTTGCAGCGGATGAAGCGGTGTTGCGCGGCGAAGAGCTGGCCGTTAATTTTACCGATGACGGCTACGAGTTCCTGCTGTTGCAAGAGGATGGTGGCTGGCAGTCCTCCGGCGAGGACGGTTTGTTAAGGGCCTACAAGCTGCCGGGTGACATAGAGCTGCGTCTTGAAGTCGAAGGTGAGCCGCCTGAATTGAACGCCATGGCGGAGGCGGACCAGAACAGCGACGACGAACAGGACGATAACAGTCTGGAGCCACAGGTCTATATTCTTTCCAGCGGCGAGATGACCCCGTTTGCCGCGACTTTTTTATCCCTGCAAAGCAAGTATCGCTATCATCTCAAGGCGACCCTGTTTGGCAAAGTCAGCTGGGAAGTTGAGGAAACGCTGTGAACCGTCAGCGACTGCAAGGTTTTACCCTGCTGGAGGTATTGATCGCGCTGGCGGTGCTGGCGCTGGCCATGGGTGCGGTAATCAAGGCAACCAGCGACTACACCAGTAACCAGTCCTACCTGCGTGACCGCACCCTGGCGATGTGGGTCGCCCGTAATGTACTGGTGGAATACCAGGTAAAGGGCGAATGGTTGTCGGTTGGCGAGCGCAAGGGTACCCGGGATATGGGTAACCAGGAATGGCGCTGGCTGGCGCGAATATCCCAGACTGAAGAAGCAGAACTGCGACGGCTGGATGTCGAGGTCTACCCGGTTGATTCGGATGATGATGAAAACCCGGTCTCGGTACTGAGCGGTTTCCTGCGGCAGCCGGAGGGCTGATGTATTCCGGCATGTCCAGCAATAAAGGTTTTACCCTGCTGGAATTGCTGGTGGCGTTGGCCATTTTTGGCTTGCTGGCAGCGATGTCCTACGGCGGT
>JAOUCV010000193.1 GCA_029859555.1 Gammaproteobacteria bacterium | reverse complement strand
CACGCCGTGCTGCGCATTGAGGTTGGCGTTGAAAACACCTCGGATGAATACCTCGAAGCACTGAAGAAAAAACGACTTGCGTTAAAGGACGAGCTGTTTGCCATGATCAAGGCAGCGGCATAATGCGGGAGCTGCAATGACAAATTACGCTGCTTTTGAAGACAGGCTGCATGTATTACGCGATGAAATGACAGCGCGTATCAATGCGCTCAATAACGACCTGCATCACCGTGAACAAGCTGTCGAAAAAGACTTTTCAGAACAGGCCACACAGAGCGAGAATGATGAGGTCCTGAAGGCACTGGACCATGAAGCCAGGACCATTGTGCAGCAAATTGACAGGGCGCTGCTGAGTATCAGGGAAAACACCTTCGGGACCTGCTGCAGCTGTGGCGAGACTATTGCTGAAGAACGATTGCAGGCCATTCCTTATGTAACCCTGTGCATTGATTGCGCTGAACAGGGGTAGTTTGTAACCCGACAAAGATTGCTGAGCTGTTGATATTCAACAACAGGACAACGCATATTCCGAACCGCTCGCAGACTGCCGGGTATCAGCCTGTCCAGACACGCGCATTGCGGAACATCCGCATCCACGGACCGTCTTCGCCCCACTCCTGCGGATACCATGAGTGAGTAACACTGCGGAAAACCCTTTCCGGATGCGGCATCATAATGGTTGCACGGCCATCAGTCGTGGTCAGGCCGGTAATGGCCAGCGGTGAACCGTTCGGGTTATACGGATACTTTTCAGCAACCTTGCCATGGCCATCCAGGTAGCGTGCCGCCACCAGCCCGGCCTGCTGAGCCGCCGCGGCACTGGCAATATCAGCAAACTCCGCACGACCTTCTCCGTGCGCCACGGCAATCGGCAATACCGAACCTTCCATACCGGCAAAGAACAGTGAGGGTGAAGGCAGAATTTCCAGTCGCGAAAAACGCGCCTCGAACTGCTCGGACTTGTTGCGAACAAAACGCGGCCAGTGAGCGGCACCCGGAATTAACTCCCTGAGCGTTGATAGCATCTGGCAGCCGTTGCACACACCCAGTGAGAAACTGTCCTGGCGCGCAAAGAAAGCCGCAAACATGTCACGCAGTTGCGCATGAAACAGTACCGACTTGGCCCAGCCCTGCCCGGCACCCAGTACATCACCGTAGGAAAACCCGCCACAGGCGACCATGCCCTTGAAAGCGTCCAGCGACACCCTGCCCGACAGCAGGTCACTCATGTGCACATCGACTGCATCAAAGCCGGCGCGGTCAAAGGCTGCCGCCATTTCAACCTGGCCGTTGACACCCTGTTCGCGCAGTATAGCAAGCGCCGGGCGCACACCTGTTGCGATCATCGGTGCGGCTACATCCTCATTCATATCGAACCTGACTAACGGACGGACACCTTCGTCATCTGTATCCAGCAAGCCATCAAATTCCTGCTGCGCACAAACCGGGTTATCGCGTAATGACTGCATTTGCAGGGTCGTCTCTGACCAGGCACGTTGTAAATCAACACGTGTTTCAGACAAGACTGACTGACCGTTCACTTCGATCTCAACACGGTCATCCCTGTTCAGTGTTCCAATCACCCGTGATACGGCATCCAGCCGGTGTTTTTTCAGGACAGCAAGTAGCACCGCCGTATCCTTGCGACGCACCTGCAGCACAGCGCCAAGCTCTTCGGAAAACAACTGCGTGGCAGCATCAACACCGGGATTGTCCAGACTCAGGGATACACCGGCATGCCCGGCAAAGGCCATTTCGCAGATACTGACCAGCAGTCCACCGTCAGACCGGTCATGGTAGGCAAGTAACAGGCCGGCAGCATTCAGCTCCTGAATAGCGGCAAAGAATCCACGCAACAGCGCGGCATTATCAAGGTCCGGTGGTGTACGACCAATCTGTTTGTACACCTGTGCCAGCGCGGAACCACCGAGACGGTTGCTGCCCGCGCCGAGATCAAGCAGCAGCAGCTCAGTATCACCCTGGTCGGTGCGCAACTGCGGTGTCAGTGTTTTACGCACATCAGCTACCGGTGCAAATGCGGAAATCACCAGCGATAGCGGCGCCGTCACAGCCTGCTCGCCCGCTTCACCCCAGACGCTTTTCATCGACATGGAATCCTTGCCCACCGGAATTGCAATCCCCAGTGCCGGACACAGTTCCCTGCCTACCGCCTTCACCGTATCAAACAGGATTGCGTCTTCACCGGGATGTCCGGCCGGCGCCATCCAGTTGGCAGACAGGGCGATGCGACCAATGTCCTCGATATGACAGGCAGCGATATTGGTCAGCGCCTCTCCGACAGCCATGCGCCCGGAAGCCGGACCATCCAGCAGCGCAACCGGGGTGCGTTCGCCCATCGCCATCGCCTCGCCGGTATAACCGCTATAGTCCGAGGCCGTCACCGCCACATCTGCCACCGGCACCTGCCAGGGTCCGACCATCTGGTCACGCGTCACCATACCGGTGACCGAGCGATCACCAATAGTAATAAGAAAAGTCTTGTTAGCGATGCCCGGCAGACGCAGCACCCGGTAGGCTGCCTCACGAACATCCAGACTGGCAGTGGATAATTCATCGTTAGTTACCGGCAGACGCTGCACATCACGCACCATCTTCGGTGCCTTGCCCAGCAACAGGCTCATGGGCAAGTCAATCGGCGAGTTATCAAAATGACTGTCAGCCAGCAGCAGCTGCTGTCGTTCGGTCGCCACGCCAATGACCGCGCAGGGACAGCGCTCGCGTTCACACAGCGCTTCAAATTCAGGCAAATGTGCCCGCTCAACAGCCAGCACGTAACGTTCCTGTGACTCATTGCACCACACCTGCATGGGTGACATACCGGGATCGTCATTGGGTATGGTGCGTAGTTCAAAACGCCCGCCTCGTTCACAGTCGTTGACGATTTCCGGAACCGCATTGGACAAACCACCGGCTCCGACATCGTGAATAGAGACAATCGGATTGTTGTCGCCCATTGCCCAGCAGGCATCGATGACTTCCTGTACGCGCCGTTCCATTTCCGGATTACCGCGTTGCACCGAGGCAAAGTCCAGGTCTTCTGCACTGCTGCCGCTGGACATGGAGGATGCTGCACCACCACCCAGTCCAATCAACATGGCCGGCCCGCCGAGCACCACGATCGGCGTTTCGGGCGGTATCTCGTGCTTGTTCACATGTGCTTCGCGCACCATGCCGCATCCACCCGCCAGCATAATGGGCTTGTGGTAGCCACGCAGCTCCTCGCCATCGCCGCCGGGAACCCGCTCTTCAAAGGTACGGAAATAACCACACAGATTGGGGCGACCGAACTCGTTGCTGAAGGCCGCCGCTCCGAGCGGCGCATCCAGCATGATATCCAGCGCAGAGGCAATGCGTGCCGGCTTGCCGTGATCGGTCTCCCATGGCTGTTCGAAACCCGGAATACGCAGGTTGGAGACTGAAAAACCACACAAGCCTGCCTTGGGTTTCGCGCCACGGCCGGTGGCACCCTCGTCGCGTATTTCACCACCGCTACCGGTAGCCGCACCCGGGAATGGCGAAATCGCCGTGGGATGATTATGGGTCTCGACCTTGATCACCAGGTGGGCATTTTCAGCATGCGCTGTATAGCAACGCGAAGTGGTGTCGGCAAAGAAACGCTGCACCGGATAACCCCTGGTAACGGCCGCATTATCACTGTAGGCGGACAACACATTATCGGGGCTGGCATGATAGGAATCCCGTATCATTCCAAACAGACTGCTGTCCTGCACTTCGCCATCAATAACCCAGTCGGCATTAAATATCTTGTGGCGACAATGTTCCGAGTTTGCCTGCGCAAACATCATCAACTCGATATCGACGGGATTTCTGCCGAGCGCGGTAAAACTGTCTACCAGGTAATCGATCTCGTCTGCAGATAATGCCAGGCCAAACTCTCCATTGGCCGTCACCAGCGCATCGCGCCCGCCCGCCAGCACATCAACTGTTTCAAAAGGTGTCGGTACGGCATGCTGAAACAGCATATCCGTGTCATTGATATCAAACAGTACGGCTTCAGTCATGCGGTCATGAATTAACGGCAAAAGCTGCTGGCGCTGTGTTTCTGAAATCTCCGCAGCGCCGTCCGTCTCAAAGGTGTAAACAATCCCGCGTTCGACACGACGTACTTTTTCCAGTCCGCAGTTATGCACAATATCACTGGCCTTGCTGGACCAGGGCGAGATAGTGCCGGGACGTGGCACAACCACACGGGTAAATCCTGCCGGCTGTGCAGCTGCCGGTTCCGGCCCGTAGCTCAGCAATTGTGTCAGCACGCCGTGCTCGGCAGGAGAGAGCACCTCATCCAGCTCTGCAATATGCAGATACTCGGCATGAATACCGGTCAGTGACGGCAGCTGCTGCTGCACCTGTGCCAGTAATTTCTGCAAACGAAAGGACGAGAGTGCGGGACAACCACGCAAGTGCAACATCAGGACTCCGAAACGGCTAACCACGGGAAAGCCGGAATGATACTGGATGGGGTAACGGGAGACAAAACATCACTGCCTGAAAACAGCCTGTGCGGGTCACCTGATCGCGCACGAGATGCGCCCCTACCCTGATTGAAGCACCTGCAGGAGCGGACCTTGTCCGCGATCAGGGCTGCCACCAGGCATTATTGCGGGCACAGCATCAGGCGATGGTGCGCCAGTCCAGCCCCTCATCCTGGTCCGCAATACCGATCCAGTCGGGCTCGCATTGCAGCGCCCCGGCCAGCGCCGCCTGCGCCAGTGCCGGACGGTTATTCTTGTCGCTGAGGTGGGCGGCGACCAGGTGCTGCAGCCGGGAAGTATCGAGTTGCGACAGCAAACTGCCGGCCTGGGCATTACTGAGATGTCCGAGCGGCCCGCCA